>JBFWYJ010000105.1:0-9424 GCA_050186555.1 Bacteroidia bacterium | reverse complement strand
ATTATGTTGATTGAAAAAATAATCATATGTAACCTCTGCCCCCCAATGTGCATCAGATGCAGCCTGGTCAACTCCTGTTGTTGTCCATGAAGTTGTAGAGTTGGTGAAATCTACTGCCGAAGCATAATTGCTTGTATTATTCAAATCATAAGTTTCAATACCATTTCCTCTTGCAACTTCTCTCAATCGGTAGATGGATGCGTTCTGATCTACTGTCATTGTTTGAGTTCCGCTGTACTTAGTTAAAGCAGATGCAGGAACATCAGCCGAGCAAATGTGTTCATTCTCAAATAGAATTGAACCGTTGATTGCATCGACGAAAACATCTGCCTTGTACAAAGGCTCTTCAGCATAAATATTGAACTGATAAGCGGAAACAAATTGACCATTCTTCTCAAAAAGGACTTTCTTAGGAATAGGTTGATAAGTGAAATTTGGGTTGTTTAAATGCTTCTGCATAATTCTTTCTTCATCCTTATTTTCCCACTTATACTTTATAGCGCCAACTTTGTCCAGTGCTTTACTTAAAGCCTCCTCTGAAGTGAGCCCAAAAGTTGGTGAAACAGGATAAAAACCATTAATATCTCCATTTACAGAAACCAATTTACCATCTTTGAAATGAGCAATGACCATTTTCCCGAAAAGTTCATATTGATTAAAGAAAATTTTGTACTTCGTATGAGAAAAGCCCATCTCGTCCGTTTCAATTTTGAAAGGCTTCAATTCATAAGGTGTTTCACTGTTGAAAATTAGCAAAGAAAGAAAATCCTTTGCTTCTTCCTGATTCACTCTAAATCTGTCCTTCATGCCAACATAAACGACTTCAGACTTTGACCCAAAATAAATGTCTTCAGCATAAGTTAACCACTTTGAATTTTGAGCAGAAAGAATCGTTCCGAAAATGGAAAGTATTAAAGTAATTATAAAACTCTTTTTCATAGGCTAAATTTAAGCTATCAATTTACATTTTATCATTGAAAATTCCTATACACGTTTGCATTTTAACAACTCAAAGTCAGGATTTCGACAATAATTGAATTTATTCTTACAAAGAAAGCATTAAACCATTGGTTTTTTGAAATTCCTGATTTATATTGCGTAGTTAAACAAACACAAATAAACACATGAAAAAAATTTACTTATTGTTGTTAGGCATACTTTTTAGCATTGGCAGTATTACTGCGCAGTGTATGCTGTATCCGGTTTCTCTTCAGGAAAGAGTTACCAATAGCCAGTTAATTATTGAGGGAAATGTCATTTCAAAGAAGTCATTTTGGAACGACAAATTCAATTACGTTTATACTTCAAATTTAATTCAAGTAAAACAGGTTTTGAAAGGAACAGTTAACTCCTCTTTTATTGAAATTATTACAGACGGTGGTATTGTAGAGAACTTTAAACAAGAAGTTAACCCTGCTCTGAAACTAAGCGAAAATGAAGAAGGTGTTTTCATGGTGAATTCTGATAATAAAGTATCTCAATTTGGGCATCCGGTGTATCAAACTTATGCAGATGAACAAGGGTTTATCAAATTTGATCTATCTGATAATTCAGCCAGAGACCATTTTAATCATTATTTGGATATCAATAGTGATTTATATTCTAAGTTATCTGATTTAATTGGAAAAACTATTCCTCCTTTTTATGGCTCTAACGAAAGTGGCAAGTTTCAGTCCAGTGCAAGTATAGCTGCAATCAGCGGATTCAACCCTACTACAATTTCTGCGGGCACATTTAGCGTATTAACTATTACGGGAAGCGGATTCGGGACAGTGCAAAATGCAAGTAATTATGTTGCTTTTAAAAATGCAGATGATGGGGGAGCAACATGGATTCAGCCTCATTCATCTCAGTACATAAGCTGGACCAATACTCAGATTCAAGTACGTGTACCAACAAAAACTTCCGGTTCAGGTACTGCTGGTACAGGACAAGTAAGGGTTTATGTAAATAATTCTCCACAAACCTCTTCTGGAAACCTTACGGTAACTTATGGTCATTTAAACGTATTGAGTTCAAGCGTTGTTTACAACACAAGACATGTTGATTTAAATAATAATGGCGGAATCACCTGGCAAATGTATACAGGCTTTAATAGTAACACGTCACAGAAGAATTCTTTTATCCGTGCCTTTAATACCTGGAGATGTAATACATATATCAACTGGCAACTTGGTGCACCAACCTCCGTTAATACAATTGCAAGTGATGGAACAAATGTTGTTAGAATGGATATTGGAACAGAATTGCCAAGTGGTGTACTTGGTCGTTGTACTAGTTATTGGAACGGTTGCGGTTCTTCTCCAAATCAAAACTGGTTTGTAAGTGAATTGGATATTGTTTTTGACAGCGGGACTAACTGGCAGTATGGTCCGGCTAATGCAACAGGTTCTCAATTTGATTTTGAGTCTGTGGCCGTTCATGAATTGGGTCATGGACACCAATTATCACATGTAATCAATACCGCACAAGTAATGCATTATTCTATTGGCCCTGCTCAAAATAAGAGAACGCTTAATGTGAATGAAATTAACGGAGGAAATGCCGTAATGACAAGAAATCTATCCGGTGGTGTTTGCAGCAAGCCGGTGATGGTGGCATTAGCGCCGTCTGCTTGTTCCATTACTGTACCAACTGCTTCTTTCGCAGTATCTACCCCTGTTTGTGCAGGTGTTAACGTTACATTTACAAATCAGTCAACTAGTGCAACCAATTACACTTGGACAATGACAGGTGGAAATCCTGCAACTTCGAATTTAGCAACGCCTACAACTAGCTATTCTACACCCGGTGTAAAGACAATTACTCTTGTAACATCTAACGGTATGGGTAATTCAACACCATATACGAAGACCGTAAGCATTATTGCTGCTCCAACTGTTGCCGTAACTAACGCTACTGTTTGTCCGAATACACCAACTACATTAACTGCTAGTGGGGCATCATCCTATACTTGGAATCCCGGTGGATTAAATGGTGCTTCTCAAAGCTTCACTGTAGCTAATACGACTGTTTACACTGTAATTGGAAGCAATGGAGCTTGTACAGATTTCGAATTTGCAACGATTACGGTAAATCAAATACCAACTATTTCTATTAGTGATGCCACAATTTGTTCTGGCACGAGTACTATGGTGACTGCATCAGGTGCCACTACATACACCTGGATGCCGGGCAACTTAAATGGCGCTTCTCAAACATTAAATCCTGCTTCTACAACAGCCTATACAATAACAGGAGCAAACGGACCGTGTACCAACACAAAAGTTTTTAACTTGAATGTGGTTACATGCACAGGAATTAGCAAAATCGAGTTGGAAAATGGTGTGAAAATATTCCCTAACCCAACAAGTGGCGAAATCAGCATTTTAACTGACAAAGCTTTTACCGGTAAAGTAGAAATTTATAATGCAATAGGTCAAATAGTTTACGAGAAAGATTATACCTCTATGGAAAAGGGCAGATTAGACTTAAGCAATTTTGAAAACGGTATTTATATCTTAAAACTAAATAGTGTTGATGGTTCAAAATCGACCTTAAGATTAATTAAAGAATAACTTTTATTACATCTGATAAGGGCGGCCTAATAGGCCGCCCTTATTTTATCCGGACTCCATACTATTTTATCACGCAGTATCTTTTACAAAGCAAACAACGCTGAGGAAGTTTTAATTCTAACAGGATATTTACTATATATGTACGTAAGATCGTTCGCCATTGCAAGACTTCCTGAAGATGCCTCACAAACAAAAAAGCCCAATCTTCCGATTGAGCTCTTTGAATATTTATACACTAAATAAACTAATCTTCACTACTTTCGTCATCGCCACCTTCTTCCTCTTTGCTTTCTTTGATTAATTCACCATTATCCTGGATTTGAATTTCAATTTCATTCTTTCCATTTTTTAATTCCAATTGAAAAAATCCTACACCTGTAGGGTCAACAACTAATTCAGCTTCGTTAATTGTGAAACCAACATATTTTTTTACTACCGCATCCTTAACAGCCTTTGGCAAAGTATTAATTTCTACTTCTTGTTCTTGAAATTGAAACTCGCCTCCTTCATTGAAAATAGCATCCGTTTTTTTACCCTCCCAGGTAAATTCAGCTTCGTACTGACCATCTTCCTTTTCCCATTTGGTTACAGTGGCATTATTATAAATTCCTTTAAAGCTGTTTTTAACTGCAGCCGGAACCTCTGATTCTTTTAAATTTTGAGAATATCCTATTGCTGTAAGACCTAAAGCAATTGCTGTGATGCATGATTTCATTTTCATGGTTTTTAATTTGACACTAAAATTAATGTATTTTTTCAGTAAAAAAAGTCAGAATTCGTTAAAACTAAAAAACCCCGATTGAAATCGGGGTTTGAATTAGTAAACTAATTGTTTCTATACATGAATTTCTTGGTTGTTTTACCATCCGGAGTAGTTACCGTAACAAAAATCAACTGGTCTTCGATGTTTAGGTTAAGATAATGAACACTTTTAGCCGTTTTTACCTTCTTATCATCCAACAGCTTTTGACCCATCAAGTTGTAAACAGAAATAGTAGCATCAGTTGGTTGATTATAATCAAATGATACAAAAACGCCATTAATGTCTTTGTTGATAAACACTAAACTAGAAGGATCCTGAGTTTGGTTGTTAATTGACGTCGGAACAGATGCACCACAGAATATCAAATCAAATCTAGGAGTGTTTGTTGTACTTGACATGTTACAAGTATAATCTGAACTTTGTAAATCAGTTGTGATATTGGTTAAGTTGTCTCTCAATTTAACACATGCTCCTGCAGGCAGATTTTCAATGTCATTAGCGCTAATAGTTACTTGTCCGCTTGTTTTAACTTTAACAAGAACAGGAATCACTAAATCAGCTGCTTGTGGATAAGGGATAGTATTAATGGAATAATCTTTATCCAATACAGTAGAAATGGTTGTTTTCTTTATTGTAGAAGCAGGTGCTCCAACATAACCCATTGCTGAATAGATTTTATGTGCATCATGGTCAGTATCGAAACTTGTACTTGCATTATCATTAAAAGATACAACACAATAATCTGGCTTATTAACTGCATCCTTCACTTTTAGTCTTACGATGCTAGGAGCAGAAGATGAACTAGACTTTAACAATGGATTTGCACCTGTATTGTTGTCTACTTTATGTGATTCTTGAAAAGTAACGTTGCCATTACCTGAAGCGTCCACATAAAAACCTTGTCCCATAGGAATAACATTGTTAGCTCCACCGGGGTGACTTGAAGTTACGCCATTAAAAGATGTTGTAGCAGCATGATCAGGGCTATAGATGTACATTGAAGTACCAAGCAATCCTGCATTTGTTGCTCTGAATTTGTTCCAACTAATAGGTGACGGGTATGGATTTGCTAATAAATTGCTACCATTACCTGCAGCAGCTCCACTATTAGTAACACCAATATTGGTGTTCCCTACTACCGGTGAACCCGCTACTGTCCAAGATAAATCTGTAGTGCTCGCCAAGCCAGATCCTAAGTATATCCAAAATCCTTTACCAGGTGTTAGAGCATCAGTATTGCTCATAGTTTCGTAAGCAGCAGGAGAGGCTAGCGTCTCATTCCAATTAACACAAGAAGCAAAACCACCAGGTTGAACAGCAGTAGTAGGTTGCGTACATCCATTACAAGTCATTGGAAACTGACCATCCCAATTGGAAAGTGTTTGTCCGCTGATTCCACTCACGCCCATTACAACCCAATCAGTTGTTGAACCTGCATTAAACGTCTGAACAGTTAAATTCCCGTTAATCGTACCATTGGACATATCTGCAAGTCGGCCTTTTAGAGTTGCGTTAGAAGTAAGAGTAACATTGCCATTAGTGTTAAAAGTACCACCACTCTTAATTGCCAAGCTATCTGCTATATTTAACGTATTGCCTGCATCCATTGCAGTTGCATTATTCAAACTTAAAACACCAAGGGTATTATTTGTGGCATCCATGTATAAAGTTGGGGCTAAAAACGAACCAACAGTTCCGTCTATAAATACTTTTGAACTTGAATTACCTCTAATAAACCCATCTGTAGAAGCTATTGGCAAACTAATATCAGCACCACTTGCAATATTCAAAGTATTTCCATTTAAATCTACACCTCCTGTAATTTGAATAAAACTACTGAGGGTTCCAACATTAATATTCAAATTCGAACCTAAAGTAAAGTAATCCGAACTCGTGTTGTACCCTATAATCATATAATCCAAAATGTCAGTACCTGGTGAAAATCTTATCGTTCCATTATTCCCTCCATTCCCACCTTGGAATCCAATCCAGGACAAATTAGAACCAATAAAAGCTCCGGCTCCGGCAATAGACCCGTTGGTTCCACTCAAGTATAAACCATTATTATTCAAATTAAGTGTTCTGCCTGAATTAATTGTTAACAACCCAAAAACAAAGGGATTCCCTGAAGTTGATAAGGAAGTTGAGGCTGCAATAATAAGGTTTCCATAATTTACGGAACTTACTGGTATGAATGTGGAATTATAAACAACAGTACTATTTGCATCTAAATTGCCAAGCGAATAATTTATGGCGCTCGAGTTACCAATTGTTAATGTATTGCCAGAGGCTATATCTATCGGACAAGAAACCGAAGCGGTTAGAATACAATTAAAATTGATGTTCCCTGGAGTGCTACCTGAAACATTACCATCGATTGAAACTGTAGAAGCAGCATTCAGATTCCAAGGAAAGAAAGCGCTTGTCGATGTTCTGTTTCTGATATGCCAAACTCTATTTGCTTGAGAAAATTCACTTGCTGCAGGCGACGTTCCTCCAACCCCATTTGAAGCATCTGTCCAATTTGAAGGTGAGGTAACGTTGGAGCCTGTAGTTTTTAGATACCAATGAACGGTCTGTGAAAATCCAACGGACACAAAAAATATCAATAAAAGTGTAAAAAGCTTCCTCATAAGCAACGTTTTAATTAAAGTAAATATAAATCAATCTTTTAGTGTATCCAAATCTAAAGTTCCTAAATGTAAGTTTAGTCAAAACTTTGTGCTGGCGGAACATTTTTAGCTGATGAATGGCTTAAAAATATCCACTAAAATTGCAGCCATTTTACCCAAAAATTATGCTAAATTTGCGGCTCATGGATTTCCGCAAATTACAACTTCTTTTAATTATCTTTTTTTTCTGCGGGATTAGTGTTTTTGCACAAAAGACGGGCATTATCAAGGGGTTTATTTATGAGAAGTCCAGTGGTGAAGCCGTTCCTTTTACCAACGTTTACCTTAAAGGCACAACTATTGGGGCAAACACAGACATCAATGGGTATTTTACCATAACCAGAGTTCCGGCCGGAAACTATATTTTAATGGTGACGAGCTTTGATTTTGACACGCTAAAAGAGTCTATTTCGATAAAAGAAGGCGAACTTCTTAATAAAAAATTATACGTAAAAAAAGGTGGTGTTAACCTTCAGGAGGTTGAAGTTTCTACTACTGCAGCCGAAAAGGTAGAAAAAACCAATATCGGGTTTCAAAAAATTGACCCCATCGTCATTAATAAACTCCCAAGTGTTGGAGAACCTGATATTGCTCAATATTTACAGGTCATTCCCGGCGTCGTTTTTACCGGCGATCAGGGTGGACAGCTGTATATAAGAGGGGGTCTTCCTGTGCAAAATAAAGTGTTATTAGATGGATTAATCGTTTATAACCCATTCCATTCAATAGGCTTATTCTCAGTATTTGATAGTGAAATACTTAAAAATGCAGATGTTTATTCCGCGGGTTTTAACGCTGAGTATGGCGGTAGAAATTCTTCTATCATGGATATTACCACTCGTGATGGACATAAAAAAAGAACAAAAGGGAAGGCGTCGGTTTCAACCTTCGGAGCTAAACTAAGTCTGGAAGGACCATTAAAAAAGCTAGATGATGAAAACGGATTGAGTGCATCTTATTTGCTATCTGCTAAACATTCTTATTTACCTCAGACTTCAAAGTTACTCTACAGTTATGCCAATGAAAGTGGAACTTTGCCTTTTTACTATACAGATTTGTATGGAAAGGTTTCAATAAATTCTGCGGGAGGAAGTAAATTCAACGTTTTTGGTTTTTCTTTCAATGATAAAGTAGACTTTATTGATATCGCCAAATTCAATTGGAGCAATATTGGTATTGGTTCCAATTTTGTTCTGGTTCCTGAGAGTTCTAATTTATTAATTGAAGGCGTTTTTGCTTTCTCGAATTACAAAATTAATTTCACTAATCCATTATTAGAAAGTGATGCTAAACAAAGTAAGATTGGAGGTGTCAATACAGGATTTAATTTCACAAAATATATTGGAGCACAAGAATTAAAATTTGGATTTGAAGGCGTTATCACAAACACCAGTTTTGATATTACCAATCCATATCTGGCAAGGGTGAGCATCAGCAGGTCTACAACTGATATTGGCGCTTATGCCAAATACAGAATGATTGACAAGAAAAGAAGAATGGTCTTCGAGCCGGGCTTCAGATTGCAATATTATGCCACTCTTAATACCATGTCTCCTGAACCCAGAATGTCTTTCAAATTTAATATTACACCGAAAATTCGTTTGAAAGCTGCCGCTGGATTGTATAGCCAATCTTTGTTCAGTTCCAATAGTGATAAGGATGTTGTAAATTTATTCTACGGCTTTATTAATGGTCCGGATAAAGGAAGTTTTTCAAGCGAGTATGTAACAAAGGATGGCGATAAGAAACCTGTTAACTCTTCAATTCAAAGAGCACAACATGGCGTGGCCGGCATTGAATTTGACTTCTTGAAATATTTTGAAATTAATGCTGAAGTTTATCACAAATTTTTTAATGAGGTGGTAAATGTAAACAGAGAAAAGGTATTTGATGACAATGCAGTAAATGAATCTCGTCCGGATATTCAGAAAAAAGAATTCATTATTGAACAAGGACAATCTCAAGGTTTTGATGTTACATTAAAATTTGAAAAGAAGAGGTTTTATTTCTGGGGCGTTTACTCACACTCTTATAACTACAGATGGTTTGGAAATAATGAAACAGGTGTGATAACCAAATACCCTCCAAATTTTGACAGAAGGCATAATGTGAATATCGTAACTTCCTATTCCTTTGGTAAAACTAATAATCTTGAAATTAACGCGCGTTTTAACTATGGTTCAGGATTTCCTTTCACACCTACCCAAGGTTACGTAAATCAATTTAATCCGGGCGGAAATATTAATTACAATTTTAACACAGCTAATGGCTTGTTGAATTTTATTCCCGGCGACATCAACAGTTCAAGATAGCCTGACTTTGCAAGATTTGATATTTGCATTAAATATATCTATCACATTAATGAAAATAAAACTTTGGAAATTAACGGTTGAGCAACAAACATAAACAACCGTAAAAATATTTTCTATGAA
>JBFWYJ010000104.1:0-9525 GCA_050186555.1 Bacteroidia bacterium | reverse complement strand
CATATTCACTTTGTACACATAATATGTAGGAGTTGCAGCAGCCTTTTCCGTAACATAATACAAAGCTTTGCCGTTAGGCGCCCACTCTAACAAGTATGGCACACCTTCAACATTAATAGGGCCGGCATTATAAGTTGACGAACTTGTTGAAAGCGCTCCTGAACAACTTACTACTTGAAACTTTTGAGGATCATTAACATTTAACGGGCGTTTACTTACCAGCACTCCTTTTGTGTTTAAAATTGCAAGGCGCGTATTATTTGGCAGCGCAAATTCAAAAGGAGCAGAAGTGGAAACCGGAGTTAATGAACTGGTTCCAACATCATTAAACGTCCAAGCCAAATTTGAAGCTAAAACAAGTGAATCTCTATATGGCTTTCCTTGAATATTTTCATTCGTAACATATATTTTACTTCCTGAATCATACCTATAAAATGCAGTAACACCTACTCTAACATAGGTCGGAGCTGCGGTATGGGAATTAAGAGAAAGCGGGTTAGTCATTTCAAATAAAATCTCATCCTTTAATTCTGCTGCATCAATATGTAATGTATTGGAAGCGTTCGCAGTTGGGGAAGTTAATCCAGACAATATAATGCCAGAAGGCAATGTGGTTGGAGAACTAGCACCATTGAACTCAATTGCGGCCTTTTGCGATTGGGTAAATGTGTTGGCCGGCGGAAAATTAAAACATTGAGAGCTATTGGCATTAGGAACTGCTATCGTAAAAGTTCTAATTACTACTTTGTCTAAAATTGCATTTTTTTGAGGTTTAACTAAGCTCACCGTAAAAGATGAAATAGCATTGGAAGTATCTGTTAAAGGAATCAATACCAAAACAGAGTCGTTAAAAAACAATGCTGAATCAACTGAAGGATTGACGTGATCATTTTCCCAAAGCTTAAAAGGTGTTCCCACAGCAGTAAATGAAGTATTAGAATAAGCTGCATCCGTAGTAGATCCGCCATTAGTTATCCCCCTATAATCTATCTGATTAATACTTGGCTCGTTCGAGCATTTAGTACCCAAATGACTAACCTGCATTAACGTAGGATCGTTAGCCGTAACATCTGCCGCAACGTATAAGTTACTGTTTGCTGCAGCAAAAAATGCCGTATTTGGATTTACTCTAGAATACTGCACCTGAAAGAAGTCATCAGCCAAATAATTGAGTTCATTTGAAACTAATGGATAGTTTCCACTGAAATAGCTAATGCCGTTTCCTCCGGTTCCTGCAATATATCCCGAATAAGGATTCAAGATACCGCCATTATTGCCTGTTTTAGGAAACCTCGCAATACTTATCGAGTTGTATTGAGCTGTATTTAACCCGTTAAAGAAAGGTTGAAACGTCAAGAGATAATCACTTGATCTGTAAATTCCACCGTCCGTGATAAAGAAAATATTCGAAATGCTATTCCCGCTTGTAGTTACTTGTATATCGTGAATATTCTGTCTGAGATAAAGCGGTGTATTAATTAAAAATTCACTGCCATATCTCTGCCAAGTACCAACACCTTCAGGTCCACCAGCTGTTTTTGTCCAGGTGTAGAATTTATAACCGCCATAAAACACTTGGTCTTCATTGTAAGGGTTAACCTTAAGGCAATGAGCATAATCACCCGAATTAATTGACCCTCCATTAGAAAGTGGGTCTAGTTGAGGTGATCCCTCAAGAATTAATGTCCATGTATTTCCTGCATCCTTACTTACGAAAAATGCATACAATGCTGCAGAAGAGTTATTTGAGCTTGGATTAGTTGATTTAGCAATTGAAGCATAAATGGTTGCATTATTAGAATTTGCAATTGCCAACTCTATTCTACCATAATTAATATTCGGCAATAGATTGGAAGTAGGAGTAATGTTAGTAAACAAAGTAGGGTCGCCGCCAACTGATTTATATACCTGATGAAGCCCTCCGGTAGTAACACTTGTTGTGGTAACATATATATCACCTGCATTTGTATAATGAACTGTTAAGGCTGTTGCGCTTGGAGCAATATCACCCGAAGCCTTTATAAAGTTTGCTCCACCATCAGTAGAAATCATTAATCCTTTATTACCCGCCACTGCAATTTTATTAGGATCAGAAGGGTGACACGCAACTCTTGTGATTACAGTGCCTACTGCAGCTGCGTTTTGCACTTGAACCAAGTTTGTACCGCTAACTTCGTATAATCCGGTTCCAGTAATCGCACGCGCTCTTGCAGTTGGTCTTAAGAAACCTTCCCCTGTTGCCGCATAAATTTTACCATTAGCTGCTTGAGCCAAATAACTGATATTTCTTACAGTATCCTGGTCATTCAATGGATTCCAGGTTAAACCTCCATTGGTAGACGTGAAAATTCCACTTGAAACACTACCAACATAAAGGAAATTATTATTGTTTCTGTCAACAACCATATTTCTTGATCTTCCTGCTGTTAATACAGGTCCCGCAGGCGACCAAGTATAGGTTTGAGAAACTGCTTCTCCTCCTAATAAAGCGGCAAATAATAATGCGATGCCAAATGTGTACTTCTTTATCATACTTCTTGCTATTATGTTTTTATAACTATAGTGTTTTTACTTAATTTAACAAAAATGTTCATTTTTCTTTAAATAAAAAAATAATGGATTCGTTTTTTTAATCTTGGAAAAGCAAATTTTTACAATTGGTTGATTTTAACAATTAAGTGAAAATTAGGCGTCTGATTCTCACCTTTTTGTGGTTTTTAGGCTTTTTCTATATTTGTGCTCTTATTTTATGAACAAGAACGACTTCTTTGCACACGAAACAGCCGTAATCGATGACGGATGTATCATAGGAAAAGGTTCCAAAATATGGCATTTTTCTCATCTCATGAAGGGTTGTGTATTAGGCCAAAAATGCAATATTGGCCAAAACGTTGTGATTTCTCCGGAGGTTGTTTTAGGAAATAACGTCAAAGTTCAAAATAATGTATCCATATATACCGGTGTTACTTGCGATGACGATGTGTTTCTAGGCCCTAGCATGGTTTTCACCAATGTAACCAATCCGCGTAGTGCTGTTAACAGACGCGAGCAATATGCCAAAACACATGTAGGTAAAGGCGCATCTATTGGTGCCAATGCAACCATTGTTTGCGGTCATAATATTGGCAATTATGCTTTTATTGGTGCCGGTGCCGTTGTTACCAAACATGTACTGGATTTTGCACTTGTAGTAGGAAATCCGGCCAAACAAATTGGCTGGATGAGTGAATTTGGCCATAGATTGGAATTTGACAAAAATGGTATTGCAAAATGTCCCGAAAGCGAACAGGAATACAAATTAGAAAATAACATTGTTACGAGAATTAAATGAACAAAATTAAGTTTGCTGTTATAGGGCAAGGGCACATCGGAAAACGACACGCTGAAATGATTAGGAGAAATGACAATTGCGATTTAATTGCAGTTTGTGATGCTTCTTCAAAAGAGAATTTAGGATTAAATACGCTTAAAGAACCTTTCTATAATGACATTATTGTTTTACTAGAAAAGCATCCAGAAGTAGAAGTGGTTAACATTTGCACGCCAAATGGGCTACATGCAGAACATGCCATCAAATCACTTGAATCCAACAAACATGTTGTTGTAGAAAAGCCATTAGCTCTTACTAAACAAGATTGTGAGAAAATTATTTATACCGCCTTACACCAACATAAGTCTGTTTTTTGTGTAATGCAAAACAGATATTCTCCGCCAAGTATTTGGTTAAAAGAAATCGTTGAAAAGAAAATAATTGGCGAGGTGTTTATGGTTCAGTTAAATTGCTACTGGAACCGTGACGAAAGATATTACAAACCCGGGAATTGGAAAGGAACTCAGAATTTAGACGGAGGAACTCTTTTCACGCAATTTAGTCACTGGATAGATATTATGTATTGGATATTTGGAGATATCACCAATATTCAAGCAAAGTTTGCTGATTTTAATCACAAAAACTCAACAGATTTTGAAGATAGCGGCATGGTAAATTTTAATTTTGTCAACGGTGGTATGGGCTGCATAAATTATTCAACTTCTGTTTGGGATAAAAATCTGGAATCCTCTCTCACAATTGTAGGTAGTAAGGGAAGCGTGAAGGTAGGTGGTCAATACATGGATAAAATTGAAGTGTGCCATATTGATGGATATCAAATGCCTGAATTGGCAGAAACCAATCCGGCCAATGATTATGGTACATATAAAGGCTCTGCTAACAATCATCATAATGTTATTGAAAATGTTGTAGAAACATTACAAGGAAAAAACAAAATATCCACCAATGCACTTGAAGGATTAAAAGTGGTGGATATAATTGAACGTATATATTCATTCAGATCAAAAGACCTGGTGAAAAACAAATAAAACAGAACTATAATGTATCAGAAAATTATTAAGAAAGAAGCGCCTATCGCAGTGATTGGATTAGGTTATGTTGGATTACCGATTGCACTGGCCTTCGCGAAAAAAGTAAAAGTGATTGGATTTGACATTAATGCAAAACGTGTTGCATTAATGAACAAAGGCATAGATCCTAGCAACGAATTACCAAAATCTGAATTTAAAAATTCGGATATCAAATTCACCGCTAACATCAATGACCTAAAAAAGGCAAAGTTTTTTATCGTTGCTGTTCCGACTCCAATTGACGAATACAATTTACCCGATTTAAAACCATTACTCGCAGCCTCTGCAACTGTTGGCAAAGTATTGAAAAAAGGAGATTATGTTGTTTTCGAATCCACAGTATATCCGGGTTGTACGGAAGAAGATTGTATACCCGTTTTAGAAAAAGAGAGCGGCTTAAAATTTAAAAAAGATTTTAAAGTTGGTTACTCGCCCGAAAGAATTAATCCAGGCGACAAGGAACATACTATTACAAAGATCTTAAAAGTTGTAAGCGGCTGTGATAAAGAAAGTTTAAATGAAATCAGTAAGGTTTACGAAATCATTGTAGAACCGGGTACACACAAAGCTTCATCCATTAAAGTTGCTGAGGCTGCAAAAATTATTGAAAACACTCAGCGTGACGTGAATATTGCTTTAATGAATGAGTTGTCTATTATATTCAATAAAATGAATATTAATACATACGACGTTCTTGAAGCTGCAGGTACAAAATGGAATTTTCTCAAGTTTTCTCCAGGTTTGGTAGGCGGTCATTGCATTGGTGTTGACCCTTATTATTTAACTTATAAAGCAGAAAACTTAGGTTACCATGCACGTGTAATTAATAGTGGTCGTTACGTTAACGATAGCATGGGTTATTACGTTGCTAAAAATTGCGTAAAGAAAATTATTGCTGCCGGAAAAAATATTTCCAAATCAAAAGTTCTAATAATGGGGGCTACTTTTAAGGAGGATGTGAGTGATATAAGAAACAGTAAAGTAGCAGACATCGTTAAAGAACTAAAATCATTTAGCGTAAAGGTTGAAATAGTAGACCCGCATGCGGATTCTGAAGAATTAAAAGAAGAATACGGTTTTGGTTTAAATAAATTAGGCAAAAATTATGATGGTGTTATTGTAGCGGTTAACCACAAAGAGTACAAAGATTTAAACGAAAAATATTTTACCGGTTTAATGTCGAAAAACGGTGTTTTAGTAGATGTTAAAGGAATGTACAAAGGAAAAATTGATAAATTAACTTACTGGAGTTTTTAATTCTATTATTATGAAAATACTTATTACAGGCGGCGCAGGATTTATTGGTTCACATGTGGTTCGTTTATTTGTGAACACTTACCCAAATTATCAAATTTATAATTTAGATAAACTTACCTATGCAGGTAATTTGGCAAATCTTAAAGACATTGAGAATAAACCAAATTATAACTTCATCAAGGGAGATATTGTTGATGCAAACTTTATTAATGAATTATTTGAAAAAGAAAAGTTCAATGCTGTTATTCACCTTGCAGCTGAAAGTCATGTTGACAGATCTATCACAAATCCCTTAGAGTTTGTTTTTACAAATGTTATTGGGACAGTAAATTTATTGAATGCAGCAAAAAACCTCTTTAAAAGCGATTCAAAAGCTTTTTCTCGCTTTTACCACGTAAGCACAGATGAAGTTTATGGCGCTTTAGGTGATACAGGAATGTTTTTAGAAACCACTTCCTATGACCCGCACAGCCCCTACTCTGCTTCAAAAGCAAGTAGTGACCATTTTGTAAGGGCTTATCACGATACTTATGGCTTGCCTGTTGTTATTTCCAACTGTTCCAATAATTACGGTCCAAATCATTTTCCGGAAAAATTAATTCCTTTATGTATCAACAACATCATTAATAAAAAACCGCTTCCTATTTACAGTAAAGGAGAAAACGTTAGAGATTGGTTATATGTAGTTGACCATGCCAGAGCGATTGATGTTATTTTTCACAAGTCTAAAGACGGTCAAACTTACAATATAGGCGGACATAATGAATGGACTAATATCAATGTAATTCGTTTGCTTTGTCAGATAATGGATAAGAAATTGAATCGCGAAACAGGCGAAAATGAAAAATTAATCACCTTTGTGAAAGACAGAGCCGGTCATGATTTGCGTTATGCCATTGATGCTACCAAATTAAAAAACGAATTGGGTTGGGTGCCGAGTGTTACTTTTGAAGAAGGATTAGACAAAACAGTTGATTGGTATCTTTCTAACGAAGAGTGGTTGAATAATGTAACATCGGGAGACTATATGCACTATTACGAAGATCAATATGCAAAAAGATAATTTGAAATAATAAAAAAGCCCTGAAATTCAGGGCTTTTTCTTTTAAAGCTAATTCTTCCTATTCCAGTATCAATCTTGAAATGGATTTATCTTTTCCATTCTTTAATTCCAATAAGTAAACGCCTTTTGATAAAACACTTAAATCTAAATCTTCATTTACACTATTAATTGAGCCTAGTTCAAATGTTTTCATCTTTTGGCCTAAAAGATTGTAAATATTAATTTGAGAATTATTTGAAGCATTAAGATTTTTCGAAATCAATTTAATGGTTCCTGATGAAGGATTAGGATAAATTCTTATGACATGTGCATTACCCTGTGGAATTTCGTTTATTCCTGCAACGGTTGTTGCAATTGTAAAATTTGGAGAATTAATATCATAAAAAATATTTTCTACTGATTCCACTTTTATTCTGCACGTGGTTACATTGGCGCTTAAAGTTGGAACTGTAATCTGTGCCAATCCTGAATTGGGAACTCCTGCTGCCAGCATGGTGAATGTATTTCCTGAGTTATAAGAAATTAAAATGTTAACGCTTGCGCAATTAACCGGGCCAAAGTTTGTATTATTCACATCCCAGCTTACGTTTTGTTGGTCACCCATACCCCAAGCAATACCGGTTGAGTTAGGATAAGTTATTTCAAACGGACCAACTGTTGAATTGACAGAAACACTAGAAGTGGTGAAACAAACGCCGCCGCCACCCATTTGGTTATCTCTGACGGTCAAACGAAATGATAAGTTTTGCGTAGTCGTAGGTAAATACTCTCCCTTTAAACCTTGATAATTATTACTTAAAACAGACGAAAGTATTGGAAAATTTCTTGTGCCGGTTGTAACAGGATCATACGAGCGGAAAAAAGGTTTATTTCCTGAATTCCAATTTCCGGCAGTTCCTAAATCAGTTTCCTCCCAAGAATAGGTAATCGGATCACTATCAGGGTCTGTTGCGCTTCCTGTAAGTGTAAAAGGAGTGTTAGCAGGTATAATATAATTAGCTACCGCGTTAACAACAGGTGCTTGATTACCAGACGCCGTTTGAACATCGCAAGCATTTCCGCCACCGGTTGTAACAAAATTCACAATCTGATCATAACTAACAGCGTGGAAATAAGCAATACTATTACTGGTAATATTATTTGTTCCGCAAATGCCTGCATATCCCATAATAGTTACACCACTTCCGGGCTCTACAGCAGTTCCACTGCTTCTGTTACCGCCACCACAACTACCTGAAGTGGAGTTGAAAGTATGGCTCCCACCAAACTGATGACCTATTTCGTGACTAACATAATCAATATCATATGGGTCGCCTACAGGGCTTGGACTGCCTGTTATGCCGCTTGCTTTTTGTGAATTATTACACACAACTCCAAAACCGGCTAATCCACCGCCACCTGTACTAAAAGTATGACCAATATCAAAATTTGCATTGCCAATTGTGCTCGAAATTTCGGACTGAGATTCGCCAATTAAGACGCTTGCATTATTATTTCCATTAAATGGATCGGTTGATGCATTTGTATATATAACATTTGTTTCTGTTGCCACTAATACTAACCTTACTGCAACTTCCGTTTCATAAACTCCATCAACTCTATTAATTGACGTAACAATTTTTGCTAATGTTTGAGCTATACTTGGTGAAGGCAAGCCCGTTGCTGCAACAGCATACTCGCCCGTGCATGCAACTGCCAAACGATATGTTTTTAAATTAGCTCCTACACAAGGTGCAGGCGGCGCAATCATACTTTTTAGATAGGAGCTTCCCGTTGCATTTTCATTGTGTTCATCAATCATGCTTGCTTCAGGTAAACGATATTCCAGAGGCTTTGAAAAATCCTTTGTGTAATAAACGATGTAATGTTCATTATCTTGAACGCCATAAGGGTCTATGAAAAAATCGCCATTAACTGAACGAATCATTCCATGAAAACCAAATTCATTAATGTCAATTTTACCACTTGCATAAGGATCAGTAATCCCTTTTATTGAATATGTTTTTATTTCCGGAAAAGCATCAGCTAAAGGCTTTTCCATAATAGGAGATTCTACAACTTTGAATTGCTGCATTACACCATCTGGTGACGGTAATTCTAAAACTGAACCGTTTCTTAAGTTTACATCCTTCTCATTTGGTACGCCTAACAAAATATTTTTTAATGCATTAACATCTAATTCAAATGCAGCATATTTGTCCGGGATAATCTGTCTTTTTAAATCTTTCCTTAGGGTTGATTCATCAAATTTTTTCCATAAAGGGTTCCCAGCATAAGACATTACTACAGCAGTAACAGCGACCAATAATAAAATTTTCTTCATAATAATTCACTTATCTCAAATTTACTAAAAGGATTTATATTATCAAAGAGGGGAGCTTAGTAAAGAAAAGGTTTTACTGCAGTAGGTATTTCCACATCTTTTGATTTCAGGTAATAATCCTGAAGCTTGTAATTAAAGCCAATAATATTCCTTTGCAATCTTTCATACCAATTTTTTTTGGGGAACAAATGAAAAAATTTTAGCTCCCCGTTTAATGAAATGATTTGTTCTTTGAATTCAATTCTTTTGGACAGCCCTTGAATAAAACCGGAATTAATTAATAGTGACGGATCACCGAAATTGGATAATATATAAGGAAAGGGTTTTTTTAATTGATGCCCATATTTATTCTTCAACACCATATATTCGCCTGTAGTGGGATTCCCTGTCTCAGATACATTTTTCGCAGAATCCTCAGGTACAAATCCAATACTTGAATTATATACCTCACCCTTATCCAATTATAAATAAAAAGATTCTT
>JBFWYJ010000103.1:0-9554 GCA_050186555.1 Bacteroidia bacterium | reverse complement strand
CGATAAAGTAACTTCCAAAAAAGTAAAATCCTCAAACATAACGGTAATTATTAGTTTATCGTTGGTTCTGTTTATGCTGGGAGCCTTAGGATTGCTTATTACGAACGCCAATAAGTTAACGAAGCATTTTAAGGAAAATGTTGGGTTTCAAGTTTTCCTTAAAGATACTGCCACATCCTCACAAATAGACCAATTAATACTTGAAATAAACAATTCGCCTTACGCAAAAAGCGTTAGTTTTATTACTAAAGAACAAGCCGCAGAAGAGTTAAAGGTGAGTTTAGGTGAGGATTTCATCTCCTTTCTTGGCAAGAACCCTCTTTTAAATGCGGTAGATGTAAAAATCAATGCAGATTATGCCGTATCAGACACATTGCAAAATATAGAAAAACAATTGGTCCAAAGAAGCTTCATTAAAGAAGTAATCTATCAAAAAGACATGATTGATAGTCTAAATAAAAACACAAGAGCAATTGCCTTCTTTATTCTAATTTTTAGCGGTGCATTAATCTTAGTTGCTGTTGCATTAATCAATAATACCATTCGTTTATCAATTTACTCACAGAGATTTTTAATACGAACAATGTATTTGGTGGGTGCGACTAGAGGTTTTATAAGTAAACCTTTTATATTTAAAGGAATTCGCCAAGGTGTAACGGCAGCAATTATTGCAGGGTTTTTACTTGGGGGATTTTTAGTGGTAAGCACAAGATTTATTCCTGATTTACTTCAACTGCAAGATGAGAATTTATTAGCCTTGTTATTTGGCGGATTGGTTATCCTCGGAATTTTTATTTCCGGCTTAAGTTCTCTTTTGTCTGTATTAAGATATCTAAAACTTAAAACGAGCGATTTATACATCTAAATCATTAACTCACGTGTTAAGTAATCACTAAGTGCTTTTCCATTTTTGTTTAACTTGAAAACAGCATCTTGAATTATAAAATTCTTTTTTTCTTTTTGGACTATATTGGTGGCGTGAGATTTATAATGCTCCCCAAAATTAGATTCTATATAAACTAAATCACAGCCCCAAATAGTTCTAATACCCGTTAGAATATACTCATTGTACTTGTCGTCTAAACTTAGTTTTTCCTCAGAATATGTATTTAATTTGCTTTCTAATAATTGACAATATTTTGAATTCGAGCTACAATTATACCTTCTCACTATTCCATTGTAAGAATGAGCTGAGGGACCAATCCCCAGATAAGACTTGTTTTTCCAGTACGAACTATTGTGTTGAGAAATAAATCCTTCTTTTGCAAAATTTGAAATTTCATAATGTATAAATCCGCTCTTCTCCAGGCTTTCTTGGAGTACGTTAAATTGGCTCAAACTTAATTCCTCATTTATATTAGGCTCCAGGCCTCTTTTATTCATTAATCCCAATTTTGTTTTTTTCTCAATTGTCAGATTGTATGCACTAATGTGTTGTATGTTTAATTCAAGAACCTTATTAATTGTGTCATGCCACAAATTTTCATTTTGAAATTTGGAGCCATATATTAAATCAATTGAAATGTTTGAAAATCCAAAGTCTTGAGCTAATTTTACTTTTGCGTGGATGTCTTGAGATTTGTGAGATCTATTCATCCAACGCAACTCCTCATTGTTAAAACTCTGAATTCCGATACTCAATCTGTTTACGCCATTCGCTTTCCAATTCTTAATATTCTCCTCGTTTATATCATCCGGATTACATTCAAGTGTAATCTCTTTCACTTTAGATAAATCAAAAGTTTTTCTAAGCTTTTCAAACAGTTTATCCAGACTTTCCCGCTTTAAAATGCTTGGTGTCCCTCCGCCAAAGTAAATGGTTTCTATATTTTTCCCTTTCAAAAACCCGGATTCTCTCTCAATTTCCAACAACATGGCACCAATGATTCTATCTTCAATTCTTCTGTTAATTGAAAAATGGAAATCGCAATAAGTACAAGCTTGCTTACAAAATGGGATATGAATATAAATACCGGACATTAAAAAAAGCCGCATCGCGGCTTAAAAATAACTATTCATCGACACTTGGTTCCGGCTCGTCCTTTCCTTTTTTTGGCTTGCCTTTCTTGCGCTTTTCTGCCTTCCATTTTTCATAAGAAACCTTTTGAGTGTCAGTTAAAAATCCGTTTACAGATTCGTCAAAGGCTTTGTTGTTTTCACGAATTTGTTGATGCATTTGCTTACGCTCCTCCGGAGTTGTTGAACCTTTTAGTTTTTCTTTTATTGGCTGATTAACCATGATTCTTTTAAGAGCTGCCACCTCCCAATTTGCTTTTTGCTCTTCATTCAAAGTCAGCTTCTTCGCAGCATGTTGACTTGCCTTTTTAGCTCTTTCTTCAGGACTAAGATCCTTATTCTGCTTTTTTACATCGCTTTTTGAAGCTGTCTTACCTTCTTGAGCAACTGACATGGATGCAAAACCTAAACATGCCATTAAAATTAATGCTACTTTTTTCATAGAATTGTTTTTATAAATTTACTAATTATACTCTTTGATTACATATTCAATTCAAAGTTTAGTTTATCTCTGTTTAAAATTGTTAAACCCATTAATTGAGGCCCAGATTTTCGAAGGTAAACAAATACATATCTGCGAATTCGGCAATTTGCTTAGAAGTTGGTTTACCGGAACCATGACCGGCATTTTCATCAATTCTAATTAGGCATGGGTTATTATCATTGTTTAGCTCTTGCAGTCGGGCAGCAAACTTAAATGAATGAGCAGGAACTACTCTGTCATCATGATCTCCGGTTAAAATCATTGTAGCGGGATAATTAGCCCTTTTTACATTATGATAAGGAGAATATTTAAACAGGCAATTAAACTCTTCTTTGTTTTCGCTGCAACCATAATCTACAGTCCACGCTCTGCCAATTGTAAACAGATGAAATCTCAACATATCTAACACCCCAACCATTGGAAGTGCAACTTTACAAATATCAGGCTCTTGCGCCATTACTGCCCCAATCAACAATCCCCCGTTACTTCTTCCATGAATCGCCATTTTACTTGCGCTGGTCATTTTATTATCCTTTAAGTACTTACAGGCAGACATAAAATCATCAAACACATTTTGTTTCTTGCATTTTGTGCCGGCTTTGTGCCACTCTTCTCCAAATTCTCCGCCTCCTCTTAATATTGGAACACAATAAATACCCCCTTTTTCAATAAAAAGCATTCTGTCAGTTCTAAATTCCGGACCTAGAGAAATATTAAAGCCCCCATAGCCATAAACCATACATGGCGTGTTTTCATTAATAACCATTTCCTTTTTTGATGTAATAAACATTGGAATCTTTGTGCCGTCTTTGCTCTTGTAAAAAACAAGTTTAGTTTGAAAATCTTCAGGATTAAACTTTAGTTTAGGTTCGAAAATTTTTACCTCACTTTGTGATGATAAATCCCGCAGAAAAATTGTGGATGGTGAATAAAATTGAGAAATATTATAACATATGCTGTCTGACATATGGCTGGATGACAACCCATTAATTTTACAAATTCCGGGTAATGTAATTTCTTTTCTGTTCATCCCATTGAAATCCGTTGTTTGCATTGACGAGCAAGCATTTACTAAATAATGCAATATCAATTTACTTTTAGAAAGGTTCACCGATTTTAGTAAGTTTTCTGTTTCTTTAATTATCGTTTTTCTTGATATAATCTTTGCATTTCCAATTTCTATTGCATCAAGCTTTTGGTTTGGCGCGATTTCATTAGTTATAAAATAAATTGTGTTGTTCTTGTTTCCAACTAAGTGATATTCATATTCAAAATCTTTACCTATTTGAATGCTGTTGTGTGTGTCTTTTCCCAAATCATAAATTCTTAGAAAGTTACCACTTGTAGTTTGGCTCGTATAAATAATTAAGTATTTCTCATCATCCGTTACATTCGTATAAAAATTATAATCAGGATTGTTCTTATCCTGATGAATCAATTCATCATCCTTCTGTTGTTTTCCTACTTCATGTATATACACTTTGTGTCCTGTATTTAACTGTGTGAACAATCCATTCTTCGGCTCGTCGTAACGGCTATAGTAAAACTTATTACCACGCCACGAAATACTGCTAAACTTCACCCACTTAATCGTGTCTTTCAACAACTCGCCAGATTTCAAATCCTTTACTAATATTTCTTGCCAATCACTACCTGCCTTTGAGATAGAATAAGCCAGATAATCTCCATTCTTTGAAATAGAAATTGTATTTAACGAGATTGTTCCATCCTCTGAAAACTTATTAGGGTTTAAAATCTCCTCCCAATTATTCTCTGGCGCATTAATCTTTCTTGAACGATACAAAATATTTTGATTTTGTAAGCCGGAATTTCTATAACAATAAAAATATCCGGCTTTATAAAAAGGTTCTGTTTGTTTGTTAAAATTCCAAAGCTCTTGTAGTCTATTCTCAATCTCCTTCCTGTTTTTATATTTACTAAGAATAGAATATGTGTACTTATTTTGCTCTTTTACCCACTCTTCGGTCTCTTTACTTCTATCATTCTCCAGCCACCTATAGGGGTCCGCTATCTGTATACCATGATAATTATCTATCACAGGCTCCTTCTTTGAGACCGGAACTTGAGAATATCCACCTTTAGCCAACAACAACACAATGCCCAAAATAGTTGTAGTTGTCAAAAACCTCTTGTTGATATTAAATACATTGTGCTTTAGATCCCCTTTCATACTCTCATATTTTTGTATTAAATGTATTAATTCTTCTTGAGAGCGTTTGTATTATATTTTAGTTTAACAATAGTTATTAATATTATCTCTATTAATTCCGGTAAAGCACAAATCACGTGTGAATCAAATCAAATTAAAAATTATGTCGAACAATATAAAGAATTAGCTATAGAACAGATGGTTCGCTTTAAAATACCGGCGAGTGTTACTTTAGCACAGGCTATAAAAGAAAGCTCTTGTGGCACCAGCGAACTTGCCAGTAAATCAAATAATCATTTCGGAATTAAATGTCACTTGGAATGGGGAGGAAACTCAGTAAGATATGATGATGATTCTACGAATGAATGCTTCAGAAAATACGATAAAATTGAAGATTCCTTCTTGGATCATAGCATGTTTCTTGTATCGAGGTCTAGATACAATTCACTTTTTGAACTCAAAATTCAGGATTACGTTGGCTGGTGTCTTGGATTAAAGAGCGCAGGATATGCGACTGCACCAAATTATGCAAATGATTTATTATATATTATCGAAACTTATCAATTGTATGAATATGATAATGTAAACGTTATGCCGATTGTAAACTTGAATCATAAGCTTAAATCCGAAACGGAGCCAAGCAACATACTAAACTCTCCATGTGCAGGTTTTGAAGAAATGAATCCTGCCGAATTAATTTCATTATTATTTAATCTTCCCACAAAAAAAGAAAACCCTATTTTTGCTAGTTTAGAGCAAAAACCTAAACGGGCTGAATAAATGTCGAAACATGTTATAGTTACAGGCGGCGCAGGATATATTGGATCTCACACCATTGTAGAGCTATTGGAACAGACAGATTTTTCAATTATTTCTATTGATAATTTCTCTAATTCCTCAAAAAATTCTTATACCGGCATAGAGAATATTACAAATAAGTCATTTGATAAAATTGAACTTGATTTATGTAATTATTCATCTTTAATAAATGCCCTGGTAAATGTTGATGATATCATAGGAGTTATTCATTTTGCGGCTTTTAAAGCTGTTGGTGAGAGTACAGAACATCCAATTAAGTATTATGACAATAATACCAATTCGTTGCTAAATGTTTTAAGGCTTTGCGATGATAAAAAAATACCTAATCTTATTTTTTCTTCCTCTTGCTCCGTATACGGAAATACCAAAGACTTACCTGTTACTGAAAAAAGTGAGTTGCAAAAAGCGGTTTCTCCTTATGGACACACGAAGCAAATAGGAGAAGAAATAATTGAATTCTGTGCTGCAAGTAATAAGAATTTAAAGTCAGTATTGCTTCGTTATTTTAATCCTGTAGGAGCTCACATGAGTGGTTTGATTGGCGAGGTTCCAATTGGAAAACCTAACAATCTTGTGCCAATAATCACGCAAACTGCAGCTGGCAAAAATTCTCTGTTTGTTCATGGAAATGACTACCCTACAAGGGATGGTTCGTGTATAAGAGATTATATACATGTAAGCGATATTGCCTCTGCTCACGTTAAAGCACTGATGGCTCTTGTGAATAAAACAATAAAAAGCAGCACTAGTGTTTACAATCTTGGCACAGGCAAAGGTGTAAGTGTTCTTGAAGCAATTCATGCTTTTGAAAGAGTAACAGGCAATACTTTACCATATAAAATCGGGCCAAGAAGACCAGGTGATGTGATTGAAATTTATGCAAATAATGAAAAAGCAAAAACTGATTTAGAATGGTCGCCAAAGTTCACAATCGAAGACATGATGTTAAGTGCTTGGAGGTGGCAACAGAATTTTGATAATCAATCCTGAATATAAACTCTCTTTACTCTTTGAGATATATTTGTAAGAATTTCATATGATATAGTATTTGAAGCTTTAGCCATTTCCTCAATTTCTGCTACATTTTTAAAAATTATTACTTCGTCGCCAACCTTAACGTTCTTGCCTGTGATGTCAACCATGCACATATCCATGCAAATATTTGCAAATGTAGCACAACGTTCCCCATTAATTTTCACAGCGTAATTTCCCTTTCCTAAAATTCTTCCAAAACCATCAGCATAGCCGATAGGAATGGTTGCAATTGTTTTATCTCCACTAGCAATGCCGCTTCTGTTATAACCTGCACTTTCTCCAAGTTTTAGCGTTTTTATTTGGCTAACAGTTGTTTTTAAGCTTAAAACTGACTGCAAATGCTTTTTATCGTTTTCATCACTTGATATTCCATACATTCCAATGCCCAAACGTACCATCTCAAAATGTGCTTGAGGAAATCTTGAAATTGCATTTGAATTACAAATATGGCGTATAGCAGAATTGCCTGTTCTAACTTTTAGTTTATCTGATAACGTTTCAAACTTTTTAATTTGCATGTTTGTAAACTCATCTGAACTTTTATCCTCAGAAGCCACCAAATGAGAAAAAACACTTTTTACGTAAACGTTTTTATTCGCAACAAGCATTTCCACCAATTCGTCTAAATCTGACTCTTCAAATCCCAATCTTTTCATACCGGTATCAAACTTAATGTGAATTGGACACGAATCAACTTCTCCAACTTCGTCTAATGCATTTAAAAACTCTTTTAACTTCTGAATTGAATATATCTCAGGTTCCAACCTATATTTTATAATATCGCCCATTGAATCTTTTTCCGGATTCATAACCATTATCGGAAGGTTTATTGAAGACTCTCTTAACTCAACACCTTCATCCGCATAAGCAACAGCCAAATAATTAACGCCATTGGCTTGAAGAACAGCAGAGATTTCTGAGCTGCCACTTCCATAACCGGTAGCTTTAACCATACACATTATGCCTGTTCCTTTAGATAACTTCGAGCGAAAATAATTTACATTCTTTATGAGATTTGAAAGATTGACTTCAAGAACTGTTTCATGCTTTTTATGCTGGAGTAAATTACTAATTGAATTAAAATCTGACTTGAACGCACCTTTCAATAGAATCATTGAATTCTTAATTTGATCTTTTATAGAAATATAATTTGCGATGAAATCGCTTGTATTGTTATACACTATAGTATTTGCACCCAGTAAGTTTTTATGCTTAAATATATTTTCTCCAATACCTATTACCAAATCCAAATTATAACTTCTAATGAGATTTCCAATTTCTTCATACAGTTTATCACTTTGTTTTCCTGTTTGCTCAATATCAGAAAAAATCAAAACATATCGATCTTTAGCTTTTTGCTGCTTAAGGTAAGAAAGCGCGATTTGCAATGAATCAACATCTGAACTATAGTAGTCGTTAATTATTATAGAATTAAATATTCCATTCTTTTGCTCTAGCCGCGCTTCAACAGGATCCAGATTGAATATTCTTTCGGTTAGATTGTTCTTCCTGTTTAAAACAATACAAGTTACATAACATGTAGCGCTATTCAATATAGATCCCAGATCATTTGAAACAATTTCGTATTCATAATTCTCTGATCCACACTTCAAATTAACTGAGGCTTTACTTGATGCTACTTTATATGAAAGTATATAATCGCAATCTTTCGTTTGGCCTATTGATACTGTTTGCTTGGGAAAATATTCTTTTAACCCTTCGTTCCCATACAAATTTGCAATAACTATATTCGCGTTCTTAAAGAGAAATAATTTCTCCTTAAGTTTTTCCTTCATACTGGTAAACCCTTCATTGTGCGCTGAGCCTAATCCCGTAAAAATGCCAATGCTGGGATTAATCATTTCCTGCAATACAATCATCTCACCTTTCTTAGAAATGCCCGCTTCAAATATCCCTAGCGAATGGTTCTTTTCAAGCTTCAGAACACTCAAGGCCACACCCAATTGAGAATTATAGCTTCTTGGACTTCGGCATATATTTTCTGTATCGGATAATAACTCGTATAACCATTCTTTTACTATTGTCTTACCATTGCTTCCCGTTATTCCAATTACTTCACCGTTAAAAGTATTGCGATGATTAATCGCAAGATTTTGAAGCGCCAGGAGCGTATTATCAACTAAGATGAAAGCAAGGCTATCATCTTCAAAATGTTTATTAATAACACTCTTATCAGAAACGATGAAGACTTTTACACCACGTTCAATTAGTGAAGGAATATAATTATGTCCATCATTCTTGTTTGAGCTTAATGCAACAAAAACAACGCCCTCAGTAGATATAATAATCCGGCTATCAAATTGAAAAGTGTTGCAAATTAAATTGGAATTACCAAATAATTCTCCGTTACATAGTTTCGCTATTTGAGCTGTATTGTACAATTATTCTATGGTTTTATTGTAGCATGTTCTGCAAAGTGGTTTATAGCTTTCCGTTTCACCAAGCATAAGTTGTTTTTCAACCCCAACAGTTCTATGTGAAATATACGCCAAATCACCACAATCAACGCATATTGCATGAACTTTGCTAACGTATTCTGCACTTGCTAATAATTGCGGCATTGGTCCGAATGGATTGCCTTTAAAATCCATGTCTAAGCCTGCAATAATTACTCTCATTCCTCTATCCGCTAATTGCTTACAAACATTAGGGAGCTCTAAATCAAAAAATTGTGCTTCGTCAATACCTACCACTTGTGTATCTGAAGCCAGTAGCAATATATTAGCACTTGAAGGCACCGGCGTGCTTTGAATGAATAGCCCTTGATGACTTACAACATTTACATCATGATATCTTTGATCTATTTCGGGCTTAAAAATTTCTACCTTCTGCTTGGCAATCTGAGCGCGCTTCAAACGTCGAATTAGCTCCTCCGTTTTTCCGGAAAACATACTACCACAAATCACTTCAATCCAGCCCTTTTTTGGCGCTGAACCTTTCTCTTCTCTAAACATTGTTTAAAAGGCGTTAAAAACAAAATCTAAAAGTAAAGCAACAACTTATAAATTC
>JBFWYJ010000102.1:0-9557 GCA_050186555.1 Bacteroidia bacterium | reverse complement strand
GTAATATGTAATTTTATATTTTTGCCAATATAATGTAAAATATAAAAAAAGTAAAAGTTCCAATTCCAATTGCCATAGATGAATAAAATTATTTGTTTTTTTTCACGGCTTTTTTGGTTAAATATTCAGTTAGCTTGTAGGGTGCAATATTTCCAATTAAACCAAAAACATGAAATGGTAGTAACACAATCATCACCAAAGAAAAGAAGAGTAAATATATTTTACTTAAGCTTTTTCTGGCAGGATCTATGATCCAGTCGCGCAAATTATGCACTCTTAATTGCTTGAAATAGCCCGCAGTTTTTAGTCTTAAATCTTCTGTCAGTTCAGGATTGTTCTTTTGAGCTTTGTTAATAGTTTTAGTTAACCTCAATGTAAAATTGAATCTATTTTCTAAATTATCTAACTGTTTGTTCCATTTTATATAAGAGTAAGTAAACATTGTTTCTAAATTAACCACTAATTTGTCATTAATTGGGTCGTCTATATGAGTTACCAATTTTTTCATTTCTGTAGTCAAGTGTTTAAGAAACTTATTGTAGGTTTTGGTTTGGTTTTCTTTATAATCTTCCAAATAATCCGCTACTCTGATTGGTTCTCCTACATTATAAAAAATATCACTTCTTAATTTGTCGGGCTGCGAGTAATTTAAACCAACAGGAAAAACAACTAGGTCGTCCCTTTTAATAGCCTCAAAAGAACCAAAAACCATTCTGGCTACACCTTTTTTCAGAGGCCTTAATCTTCTTTCTTGAATACACAAACCTTCTGCATAAACGATTACTTTGGCATTTTTTGCTAAAAGTTTATTCACCGCCACATATGAATCATCATTTTTTAGTAAGCCTTCTTTACCACCGTCCCTTAGTCGGTAAATAGGAATTATTCCTATTTGATTAAGTAAAAAAGTAATCAACCCTGGCTTAAATGCATCACCTCGCGCCATATAATGTGTTCTTACAGGGAAGAGATCCCATGTAATAGCAATGGGGTCTATGAAAGCATTCGGATGGTTCATTGCGAGTATTGCAGGCCCTTTATGCTTTTTTATCGCGTCCATATTTCGGCTTCCAATCCTTCTATAGAAAGCGGGCAAAGTAAAAGAAATTAAGTACCTGAGAAACTGCCAAATCATACCCGAAAATACTAAAAATTTAAGGCATTTTTGGAGTACTATTTTATTAATATATTGTTAGTAAAATAAGAGGGTTTCAAGGCAATATATATGGCTCAAAAAGTGTATATTTAAAGGATATATTGAAAAACAATTGATTCTATTTTATGTCAGAAACGAAGGAAGAAAAAAAGGACTACAGTGCGGATAATATTCAGGTATTAGAAGGTTTAGAAGCGGTCAGAAAAAGACCCGCCATGTATATTGGCGATGTAAGCACTAAAGGGTTACATCATTTGGTTTACGAGGTAGTAGACAACAGTATTGATGAAGCATTGGCAGGACATTGTAAGAATATTTTTGTTACAATTCATGAAGATAATTCCATTACTGTTAGAGATGACGGAAGGGGTATCCCAACCGACATGCACCCAAAAATGGGGGTTAGTGCATTGCAGGTAGTAATGACCGTTTTACATGCGGGCGGAAAATTTGATAAGGATACATATAAGGTTTCCGGAGGTCTACATGGCGTAGGGGTAAGTTGTGTTAATGCACTTTCTACTCACATGAAGACTGAGGTTCATAGAGACGGTAAAATCTATGTGCAGGAATATGAATGTGGAAAACCAATGTATGACGTAAAACATGTTGGTGAGACAGACTATAGAGGTACTGTACAGACCTTTAAGCCTGACATGAGCATTTTTATTGTAGGAGAGTATAATTACAGTACCCTTGCTGCCAGATTGCGTGAATTGTCGTTTTTAAATAAAGGAATTACAATCACCATCACAGACGAAAGAGTTAAAGAAGGTGATGCGTTTTTAACTGAATCCTTCTACAGTGAAGGTGGATTACGTGAATTTGTAAAATACATTGACGGAACCAAAGAAAAACTAATTGACCAACCAATTTATATTGAAGGAGAGAAAGCAGGCGTTCCTGTTGAAGTGGCAATGCTTTACAATAACTCATTTTCAGAAACGGTTCAAAGTTACGTTAACAATATTAATACTCATGAAGGAGGTACACATGTTGCCGGTTTTAGAAGAGGTTTAACAAGAACTTTGAAAAATTATGCTGAAAAGAATGGGTTATTGAGCAAGGTTAAGTTTGAAATAAGCGGGGACGATTTCCGCGAAGGATTAACAGCCATTATTTCTGTTAAAGTTGCCGAACCACAATTTGAAGGACAAACAAAAACGAAACTTGGTAATAATGAGGTAATGGGGGCGGTTGACCAAGCAATTAGTGAGGCATTGGGTAATTATTTGGAAGAAAACCCTAAACAGGCCAGAACAATAGTTGATAAAGTAATTTTGGCCGCTACAGCTCGTCATGCTGCACGTAAGGCAAGAGAATTAGTACAGAGAAAAACAGTAATGACCGGTTCCGGACTACCTGGCAAGTTAGCTGATTGCGCAAGCAGGGATCCTGAAGCCTGTGAATTATTTTTAGTTGAGGGTGATTCTGCAGGTGGTACAGCAAAACAAGGAAGAGATCGTGAATTTCAGGCTATTCTGCCATTGAGAGGAAAGATTTTGAACGTTGAGAAAGCGTTAGAATACAAAATCTATGAGAATGAAGAAATAAAAAACATTTTCACGGCTCTTGGTGTCTTTCGTGGTACTAAAGAGGATGACAGGGCTTTAAATATTGAAAAATTACGATATTATAAAATCATTATTATGTGTGATGCTGACGTGGATGGCTCGCATATTACAACATTAATTCTGACTTTCTTTTTTAGACATATGAGGGAGTTAGTTGATAAAGGACATATCTATATAGCTCAACCTCCTTTATATTTGGTAAAGAAGGGTAAAGAACAGAGGTATTGCTGGAGTGAAAGTATGCGTGATGAGGCCGTTAAAGAACTGGGTGGTGAGAAGACAGAATCTGTAAATGTTCAACGTTACAAAGGTTTAGGTGAAATGAATGCTGAGCAGTTATGGGAAACAACACTTAATCCGGAAACCAGAACTTTGAGACAGGTTACAATCGATAGTGCGGCAGAGGCAGACAGAGTGTTTAGTATGTTAATGGGTGATGAAGTTCCGCCAAGAAGAGAGTTTATTGAAAAGAATGCAAAGTACGCGAAAATTGACGCGTAATAAATATTGATTTCAGATTAAGTCATGCCATTGCGGCATGACTTTTTTATTATGCAATTGTTACATCATGAAATAAATAACGATAAACGAAAATTTCCAATCGTTTTAATTTGTTCTGAAATAAGAACACCTGAAAATATTGGCATGTTATTTCGTATAGCAGAAGCATTTGGTGTAGAGAAAATATATTTTCATCAAGACAGTCCGGACGCGAATTCAAAAGTAGTAAAGCGAATCTCAAGAGATACAGTAAAAAATGTACCATTCGAAGTGTATCAAAATTTATTGAATGTTATCGATCGATACAAAAAACTGGATTATCTAATTTTGGGCTTAGAAATAACCAAAACCAGCGAACCTATTCAAAAACTTGAATTAACGAGAGATTCCAAAGTGGCGATTTTAATTGGCAGTGAGAGAAATGGACTGGATGATTTAATTCTCAGCAAGTGTAACAAAATCAGTCACATTCCGATATATGGAGAAAATTCATCAATAAATGTGGTGAATAGCACGTCTATTGCACTTTATGAGATTAGCAATAAATTATTGTCTTGTAATCGCTAATAAAATAAAGTCTTCATTTTTAAAAACTTCCTTGTAAAATGACGGGTCATTAATTTGTTTGCCAATATTCCAATTGGTAAGCGTATGGTTAATTAAAATATAGTTGGCATTGAATTTATTTAAACCATCCCTCAAATTAAATGCTGGTGAGTACGAATTTAATGCAAAACTTTTTCTTTCGGCAAAGAAGGCAAGCGTTCTCGGTTTATCAAAGTGAATTATTGAATTATCAGGACAGTTTTCTTTAATATATGTAAAGACCTCTATTGCAGTAGATTTTTGAGGACCTTCATATATTTCATCTGATTTATCAATAATCTTCCGTACAGGTTCAATATAGGATAGCAAAATGATGACAATAAAAAGTATTGGTATTGACCGATGAAATAAATTGAGATGAATTAATGTTTCTTTTAATGCTTTTATCGCGAACTGAAATAATAGAAAAAGTATGGGGAATAAAAATCTCATACCGCTGTCGCCATACTCAAAACTGAGAATGACAGTTAAATAGGTGATGATATAAAATAAATAGATGTTATGTTCCTTGTTTTTGATACACATTATGATCCCCAATATTGAAAAGCAAATCAAGGTTGAAGATGCTATAATTCCAATGTAGTTGAAGTTTTGTGAGTTGTATGAGTTAAAAAATGTTGCCAGCTTATCAATGTTATATGAGAATTGATGGTTGAAATTTAGCCACCAGTTGTTCGCACCAAACAAACCTGGGTAATTTGTTTGCGTTGGAAAAACAAATTTAATTGAGAAGAATGTAACCAGAAATGCGAAGAGTGAGGAGAATAGTTTCTTGTTTATTTGATTTATTTTCTTGCTTTCAGCAATTGGCATTATTTCAGAAATAATAAATACAATTAGTAAGACCCATCCAATGGTTCTTATATGAATGCTGAAGCCTATTAAAATACCAACAAGTAAGTAATGCAACATCTTGGTTTTATTATTGATTAGCCATAAACAGAGAAGAGAGAAGCATGTAAAGGGTAGGTCAGATAAAATCTCTGTTTTAAATTGCAGCATCATTGGATTGTATGCAATAAACAGGCATATTCCAAGAGAAGTTAGGAAGCTGAAATTTTGTTTTAAAATTAAAAAGCCAACGAAACAAGCAAGCAACCAAAAAACCGATAAGTAAATATTTAATGCTTTAAAATTTACTCCATAAAATTTAATAATTGGAGCAAGTAATAATGGAAAGCCGGTAGGGTAGGTGTTGGGACCAATAAAGTATTCCTTATTAGAAATAAATTTATTTTCGTTTTGGTCTTGATGATTGGCAATTTGTTTGGCTTGATGCAGATATTGAGCGAAATCATCTCCCCAATCATGGCTGTTTTTAATATTGATAAAGAGCAAGGGCAATAACAAAATTAGACATAAGCTATTTTGCCAAATCCATCGCTTCATGTATTAATACGCTAAGAGATTGGCTATAGCCTCTTTTACCTTTTCGGCATTAGGCAACATTGTAAATTCTAAAGTTGAATTCAATGGAATTGCAGGCAAATCTTTTGAGCCAATAACTTTTACAGGTGCATCTAACGACTCGAAACAATTTTCTGATATCCTTGCTGCAATACTTTGCGCAAATCCATTTGAAACTGGCTCTTCAGTTAGAACAATAGCCTTGTTATGTTTTCTAACTGAATTATAGATAGCATCTAAATCCAATGGAAACAATGTTCTTAAATCAAGAATTTCAATTTGACCTTCAAACGATTTTGCAGCTGTTCTGGCCCAATAAACCCCCATTCCATAAGTGATGATTGTTAAAGAATTTCCATTATTGATATTCCCTTCACTAGCTTCTTGAACTATTCTGGCTTTTCCAAAAGGAATAATATAATCTTCATCAGGCTCTATTGTTTTTGCCTCCTCTGTACCTTTAATTTTACTCCAATATAATCCTTTGTGTTCTAGCATTACAACGGGATTTGGATCATAGTACGCTGCTTTCATTAAGCCTTTCAAATCTGCTCCTGTACTTGGATAAGCAATTTTTATTCCTCTGATATTGGTCAAAACACTCTCAACAGAGCTTGAATGATATGGCCCGCCGCTACCATAAGCACCAATAGGTACGCGTAGAATCATACTAACAGGATACTTTCCATTTGTAAGAAAACAGCTCCTACTAACTTCTGTAAACAATTGATTAAGGCCCGGCCAGATATAATCCGCAAATTGCACCTCCACAATAGGCTTCAAACCTACAGCGCTCATGCCCACTGTAGAGCCAACAATAAAGGCTTCTTGTATTGGGGTATTAAAAACTCTATGATCTCCAAATTGCTGCGCCAATGTTGCCGCTTCTCTAAACACTCCTCCTAATCTTGCTCCCACATCCTGGCCGTAAAGCAAACACTCATCATTTTTCGACATCAATTCACGAATTGCAAATAAGGCTGAATCTACCATTACTGTAGGCTGCTTTCCTGCCGGTGTTCTTTCTCCCTTTTCCTCCGTAATTTCTGTTGGGGCGAATTCATGCGTTTCCAAATCTTCAGCACTAGGATCTTCTTCCTTTAAAGCTCTTTGGTAATCATCTTCAACCAGTTTTTGCGCTTCAACTTCAATTTGTTCTATTTCTGCAACATCAACTCCCCCTATAATTAATTGGTTCCTTAATCTTGGAATAGGGTCTTTCTTAGCACTCTCTTCTAAATCATCTCTGTACCATTCCTTTCTCACACCACTTGTGTGATGATTAAGTAATGGCACTTTAGCGTGTATAAGAACAGGTCTTCTTTCCTTTCTAATAATATCAAGGCATTCTGCTATTGTATTGTAACTGTAAATAAAGTCGGTACCGTCAATACTTCTTATTTCTAATCCTTTAAAGCCCTTTGCAAATTCATCGATATCCTGAGCACGAATTTCCTTTGCATTCGCGCTTATATCCCATTCATTGTCTTGAACAAAATATAATATCGGCAATTGCTTTAATACGGCCATTTGAAAGGCCTCAGAAACTTCACCTTCTGTACAACTTGCATCTCCTAAAGAACAAACTGCCACAGGGTTAAGCCCCTTGAAATCGGGATACATTTTCATTTTCTCCTTGTACTGGATTCCCATTGCGATTCCGGTAGTTGGAATAGCCTGCATTCCTGTAGCACTTGATTGATGAGGGATTTTTGGCATGTTATCTCGTTTCAGGCTAGGATGAGAATAGTATGTTCTTCCTCCTGAAAATGGGTCGTTTTTCTTGGCCAGCAATTGCAACATTAATTCAAATGGTTGCATCCCAATTGATAATAAAATACTGTCGTCACGGTAATACGCACTTAAATAATCTTGTGGTAATAATTGCAAACCTAAGGCAATTTGGACAGCCTCGTGCCCTCTGCTTGTAGCATGAACATACTTTGAAGTAACCTCTTTGTTTTTTTCAAAGGTTTCCGTCATTGATTTCGCCACGGACATCAATCGGTAGGCTTCTTTTAATGTTTCAGCAGGTATTTTAGATCTTAAATTGGTGGGTTTAGCAGTTACCATTTCCTAATAAATTCAATCAGTGTAAGCCACTAATTTAAAGGGAATTTAGCTATAAATCAAGCGTAAAAAGGTTGTCAACAATTCACTGTAAATAACAGCTCTTATTTTACTGAAATTTAACACATTAATATTTGTAACTTAATTGGGGTAAAACATTATTATAGGAGTTAAAATGAAAAGATTTAATTATCTATTTATTGTCCCACTAATATTTTCATTGATTATTAAATCGTGTAAAAGCTAAAAAGCTGTTGTAAAGGACAATAAAGCAGACGAAAAAGTTTCTGTAGTTTCAACTAAGTTAAACTTATCAGAAAAGGAAGTCAAGAAAAATCCATTGTATAGTTTTGTGTCGGAGTGGTACGGAGCACCATATAAGTACGGTGGATGCTCTAAGTGGGGAGTAGATTGCAGTTGTTTTACAGGATTATTATATCAAAAGGTTTATGGGACTTCCATAGAGAGAAATGCCTCCTCAATCTACAAAGAGTGTAAAAGAGTTAAGCAATCTAAATTAAAGGAAGGTGATTTTGTTTTTTTTAAAATTGGTAGCAAGTCCGTAAGTCATGTTGGTGTGTATCTAAAAGACAACAAGTTTGTACATGCAAGCACAAGCAGAGGCGTTATCATAAACGATTTAAATGAAGATTATTATCGAAAACACTTCTATGAAGGCGGCAAACTTAAATAAGTTTCTTTAACGTTGTTGATTTTACTTTTATCTTATCTTTGATGCCTTAAATGAGCCTCCCTGAAAAATATGAAGCGGTAATTGGATTAGAGTGCCATATTCAGCTTTCAACAAAAACAAAAATGTATAGTTCTGATATTTCAGAATATGGTGCAATCCCAAATACAAATGTTAGTGTTGTAACTTTAGGTCACCCTGGTACATTGCCCATGGTAAATAGAAAAGCTGTTGAATTCGCGGTGAAATTAGGTTTATCTGTTAATGCTGAAATTAGAAGAGAAAATCAATTTGCACGTAAGAATTATTTCTATGCGGATTTACCTAAAGGCTATCAGATTACACAAGATAAAACACCTATTTGTACGGGTGGTTATATTCCTTACAAATTAGATGGTGAAGATAAACGTGTAAATCTTATCCGTATTCACATGGAAGAAGATGCAGGAAAGAGTATGCATGATGTAGATCCCTTTAATACTTTGGTTGACTTAAATCGTGCCGGAACGCCATTACTGGAAATTGTTACTGAACCTGATTTAAGAAGCGGGGAGGAAGCGTATGCTTATTTGAACGAAGTAAGAAAACTGGTTCGATTTTTAGATATATGTGACGGTAATATGGAAGAAGGCTCACTTAGATGTGATGCCAATATTTCGGTTCGTTTAAGAGGCGCAAAAGAGTTTGGAAAAAAGGTTGAGGTTAAAAACATGAATTCATTCCGTAATGTTCAACGTGCAATTGATTTCGAGATAAACCGACAAATAAATTGCATCGAAAATAATGAGGAAATTAGCGTAGAAACCAGAAGTTTTGATGCAGTGAAAGGAAGCACATTTTCTATGCGAAGCAAAGAAAGTGCAAATGACTACAGATATTTTCCTGAACCGGATTTGCAACCGGTAATGGTTGAGAAGGCTTACATTGAGGAGATTAAGAAAAATCTACCTGAGCTTCCTTCAGAATTATTCAGAAAATATACCCAAGAATTTGGTTTGAGTGAATACGATGCTTACCAATTAACTGAATTGAAAGAAGAAGCGGCCTACTTTAATCAAATAATTACTAAAACAAAAAATTATAAGTCGGCAGCTAATTGGTTAATTGGACCAATACGTTCTTATTTGAATGACAATGCACTCACAATTTCTGCATTCACTTTAACGCCAGAAAAAATTTCTGAAATTATAGATTTGATTGACAGGAATGTAATTAGCCACACTGCCGCCAATACAAAACTATTTCCTGCATTATTGAATGATGTGAATCAAGATGTGAAAAAACTTGCCGAGAGTTTAGACCTTGTTCAAAATAGCAATACAGATGAGTTATCTCAATTTGTGAAAGATGTTTTGGGAAAGTTTCCGGATAAGGTGGAAGAGTATAAAGCCGGTAAAAAAGGCTTATTGGGATTGTTTGTTGGAGAAGTTATGAAGAATTCAAAAGGAAAAGCAGATCCGAAAGTTGTAAATCAATTAGTAAAAGAAACACTAGAAAAATAATATGAAAAAACTACTATTAATTTTTGTACTTGCATCTATTTTTAGTTCAT
>JBFWYJ010000101.1:0-9615 GCA_050186555.1 Bacteroidia bacterium | reverse complement strand
TCTGCTTCCTGAACTATCTTAACTTTTTCTTCTAATGTTAGTTTTCTTGTACTCATAGTTATTTAATTTAAAGTTAATTAATTTAACTTTGTCACTATGTGTACGGTCTATTAAGGGGCTAGAACATAATAAAGATTCCTTATATAATTTTTTAAAACGCAATCCACATGATACCTCTTATGTAGAAGGGTATTTATATTACGTTGAATTAAATTATTTGAATGATCCTGATTCTTGTTTCATAATAACAGAAAGACAAATTAGCTTTTGTAATGAAAAATTAAAAATTTATAAGAACGAAATAGTAAGAACAAGGTTATTAAAAGCCTTAGGGTCAAATTATAATAATCTTGGTTTTTTGTACAATGAAAAGGGTTTAGGTGCCCAAGCGCTTGAATTATATTTAAAGGGGTTAGATATTCAAAAGCAAGTGAACGACAAGAGAGCTATTGGTCAATCTTATAACAATATTGGCTTTGTTTTTTACGGCCTTAAAGATGCTGTAAATGCTTACAGCTACTATAAGGAGGCGTTGTTAATCAGGAGAGAAATAAAAGATTCAAATGGCGTAGCGCAAACTTTGAATAATATCGGATTAATGTTAAAGAAGTTAGGGGACCCTGATTGTAAATCTCAAATTGAAGACGCATGCTTAAAATCTGGTAGATTAAAAGCAATTAATTACTATGAGGAAAGTCGACAAATTATGGAGCGTTTAAATAATATCTCCGGGGTTACTACTGCAGTTAATAATCTGGGAGGTGTTTACAAAGACTTAAAAGACTATGATAAAGCATTAGATTATTATTTACTGGCTTTAACTTTTCGACAAGGTGGTAAAAACATGTATGCATTGGGAATTACTTTGAATAACATTGGTTCGGTGTATTTTGCAAAGGGAGATGTTTTTCTTGCTACAGAGTATGTTAACAAGGCTTATAAAATTGCTAAAGAAATGAATCACCCGATGCTTTTAACACAAGTTTACAGTATGTTGATTCAATTGGCAAAAGAGAAAGGTGATTTTGAAACAGCATTTAATTATTTACAAGAAAATATTAAGCTTAATGAAATGCTTAATGGCGCTACGGTATCTAAGGAAGTTGAGAAAATTAAATTAGAACATGATTTTAATGAGAAACGCCTCCAAGACAGTATTAAGGTAGATAATGAACGACAAATTTTAAATCTAAAAATATCTCAAGAAGCTACTAAACGAAAGTTTCTAATTGCAGGATTAATTGCATTGTTCTTTGCTAGTTTGATTTTTTACAACAGAATGGTTGTAATAAAGAGTCAGAAAAAAATTATAGAAAACCAAAAGAAAGAAGTAGAATTAAAAAATTCTGAAATTGTTGATTCCATTAATTATGCAAAACGTATTCAATATACATTATTGGCTAAGGATGAGTTTTTGTATCAGAATTTTCCTGAGCATTTTGTGTTTTTTAAGCCAAAAGACATTGTTTCGGGAGATTTTTATTGGGCAACCGTCCATAATGGAAGGAAATATATTGCAGTTTGTGATTGTACCGGACATGGCGTTCCTGGTGCATTTATGAGTCTGTTAAGTATTGGGTTCTTAAGCGAAGCCATAAATGAAAAGGGAATTGAAGACCCTGCAGAAATATTCAATTATGTGCGACAAAGAATAATCAATAATGTAAATAAAGATGGACAAAAAGATGGCTTCGACGGCATACTATTGAGTATTGATGAGAATTCGAATAAAGCAAGCTTGGTGGCAGCTAACAATAAACCTGTGCTCGTTAGGGACGGTAGTATTGAAATATTAGAAGCAAACAGAATGCCTGTGGGAATCGGAATTATTGAGGAAAAATTTAAATCAACAGATTTGGAGTTGAGAAAGGGAGACACTTTATATCTGTATACAGATGGTTTCGCCGATCAATTTGGCGGACCAAAAGGTAAAAAATTCAAGTATAAATCTTTAAATGAACTGTTGGCCAAAATTTCATCTAACGGCAGCAGTGAACAGAAGGAAATATTAAACACTGTTTTTAATAGTTGGAAAGAGAATCTTGAGCAAGTGGATGATGTTTGCATTGTTGGATTAAAATTTAATTAGTTGGATTATGGAAATTTTCTCTTCATTAGAAAGCGAATTAAAAGGTCTTGATGAAATTCTCGATAATTTCTCTGATGATAGCGAACAATTATTAAAAGGCTTCTCATTATTAGCTGCTATTATAGCAACCGGTGATGTTCACCTTACCAATAAATACTGCAAAAGATTTGTTGACGAGGCCGATAAAATTCAAAATAATAGTAAATCCGGCAAAGCAGTGCTTCTATTGGCCAATGGGCTGTGGAGTTATTTTAGTACTAAATTTAGTGATTCAGCGAAATATACGGAGGAAGCTTTAGAGTTGCTAGAGAGTACTAATCTTATTGATCTCAGAGGATGCGCTCATTTTTTTAAAGGAGCTGCCTGTAGGAGTATCGGAGAAACTGATTTAGCTGTAAAGCATCTTTTGTTAGGAGCGGAACAAATTAATAATACCGGCTATCTGGCAATGTATAATAGCTATTCACATTATCAATTAGGTGAAATTTATGCTTATATAAAGGATTTTGATTCGGCCGAATCGCATTATATCAAAGCACTTAATACAGCAAGTAATTTAAGAAATGGAGCGGGGATGTTTAGATCTTACAACGGTCTTGCAAATTTGTATTTGAGTAAAAAGGATCTAGAGAAAGCTGAAAGTTATCTTTTAGATTCTTTAGAAGTAGATTTGATTACAGAACCTCAAAAAGCAAGATCGTTCTGTGATTTGGGAGTATTGTATTTTCTAAAGGACAATTATGACTTATCAAAGGAATACCTGGATAAAAGTATTCAAATTAGAAAGGAATTTGATTTATACGATGCACTAAGCACTAGTTTAATAGCATTAGCAGAGTTAGAAATTAAGTTTAATAACATTGATTCAGCATGGATTTCAATTAATCACGCTTTGGAATTGACCGTTAAGAATAATTCTAGAACTAAGCAGATAAAATGTTATCAATTATTATCTCAAGTTTTAGAAATACGAGGTAATTATAAAGAAGCATTGGATGCATTGAAAAAATATGAAAGAATGCTTTCCGAGCAATATATTATACAGAATCAAAATATTTATCAGATAAATAAAAAGAAAATTGAAGATCAAAAGAACCTAATTGAAGGTTATTTAAAGGATATTAAAGATAGTATAAGTTATGCAAAACGAATCCAGCAATCTATTTTACCTTCAGATGTTATTGTAAACAAATTACTTAAAGATAATTTTATTATTTATTTGCCTAAAGACGTCGTTGCCGGAGATTTTTATTGGGTAGAAGAATGCAATAACTATATCTACGTTGCAGTTGCAGATTGTACCGGGCATGGTGTTCCGGGTGCAATGGTCTCAGTTGTATGTAACTACGCTTTAAATAAATGTTTGTATGATTATAACATCTCAAATACAGATGAAATACTCGATAAAACAAGAGAATTGGTAATTGAACAGTTTAGTAAAAGCGGTGAAGATGTTAAGGACGGAATGGATATCTCACTTTGTAGAATTGATTACAAAAATAGTAAATTGCAATGGAGCGGTGCAAATAACCCACTTTGGATGATAAGAGCAAATCAACTCATAGAGATTAAGCCGGATAAAATGCCAATTGGAAAGTATATTAAGAATGATAAATTTACTTCACATGAGTTGAATATTTTGAAGAATGATATTATATATTTGTTCTCAGACGGTATTGCAGATCAATTTGGTGGTGAATCAAACAAAAAGTACTTATATAAGCGCCTAAAAGAATTGCTATTGCAAGATGAATACATTAGTATGGATGAAAACAAAAAGCGAATAATTCATGATTTTGAGCGGTGGAAGGGGGATAATCAACAAGTAGACGACGTTTGTATAATAGGTGTTAGGTTTTAATGAACACAAGAGTCAAAATATTATTTTTCTGGTTTCTGCTTTTATGCACTAAATCCATTTTTTCGCAAAAACTGCTTTCAGTTGCGGATACTTTCGGCGTTGTATTAAAGTATGATACCTTAAGCATTCCTTCTAAGATTAAATTTGGTGTTCCTGTAAATGTTGAAAACGCTAATTATAGCGTTAAAAAATTTGATATCACAACCGGATTGTTTTCTGACAGGTTAGATGATATTCGATTAGATCAATACAACCGACTATGGTTTAGTAGCTTTACCTCAGGTGTTGGAATGATTGATGGAGATTATTCTTATCGATACAGTATTAAACAAGGTATTGGAGATAGAATAAAAATGATTCATGTAGGAAGTGATAATTCTGTTTGGATAGCAACAAATGGGTATGGCTTATACCAGATGAAAGACAGGCTTGTTAGACATTTTCCCTACTTAAAAGTGCCTGACGTTCATATTAATGATATTACCGAAAGCATCGATAAATCAATTGTTGTTTCAACAACATTTGGCGGAATTTATATTATTAGAAATGACTCAATGTGGGTATTAGGTAAGAATATTGGACTTGAAAACAAACCTATAAAGTCAGCTGTAATGGACAGCGAAGGGAATGTATGGTTTACATCAGCGAATGATTTTGTTGGAAAAATATCAGTGAAAAACAAAAAAGTTGTGTTAACCGATGTAACAAATTTGTTCGAAAATGGAAAAAATTGCATTCTGAAAATAGATAAATTGAACAGGTTAATTGTTTGTAATTCCACCGGTGTATATAGGTTTAAAGAGTTTAATGATGCTAGCCCAGACAAGTTAAGTTTTATCAAATCCAATAACATTAGCTATATAGAGCATGATGATAATGATGAAGACGCTTATTGGTTTTGTTCGAATAAACGACTTTTCAAATACAGTAATAATGAAATATCAGAATATGACTTGTCATATTTTGAAGAGAAGGAAAATATTAACAAGGTAATTTCTTGCAATTCTCAATTATGGATTCTGACAAGTAAATCAGTATATTTATTACACGACTTAAGGTTTTATAAACCTGATTTTCTAAAAAATTTCAATTGGTTTGCTATTTATCAAAAGGACCTTACTCACAATTTAGTATTAGCAAAAAACGACAGTGCTTCTGTTGGATTTATTGTAGATCAGAAAAAGATTAAGTTTCTACCATTTGGAAGTGATAGAGTATCAAATTTTGAATGGGATAAAAAAGATAGAATTTGGTATTGTAATGAAACCAAAAAACAAGTGGGTTATTTAGATAACAATGAATTCGTTTTGGTTCTTAAATTGAAAAAAGATGAAGAGATAAGAGAAATAGAATCTATCGGAGACTCAATTTGGATATTAACGTCTAAAAAACCTTACTTGATAAGTTCAAACTTGAAAATTTCTCAACCCATTGCTGTCGAGGATATTCGAAAAATAGGACGAGCAAAGTGTGGTACAACAATGTATTTGGCAACAAACAGAGGGTTTTATAAGTGGAATAAAGGCAATACTAATTCAATGTTTATAGGTTCGCTTGAAGGTTTGTACGCGACAAATATGGCTACGGCAAAGAATAATCAGTTATTTATTGGGACCTGGGGTAATTATTTTTATAGATGTGAATGTGATACTTTTTATAATGTAGGTAACAATTGTTATACACATATCGTTAGAGTTTTACACAAAGATGTTTTTGGTGATTTATGGGGATTAGGGCAGGGGACAGGTTTATCGCATTTTAATGGAAAGAGATGGGTTGGTTTAAGTGATCTTAAAGGATTAATAGAGAACGATTGCTTTTCTATCGGTGTTGATTTTAAACATAGAGTCTGGATTGGAACAAATGATGGATTTTATCGTTTAACACCAAAAAAGAAAAATATTGAAATTGATTCGATAAATGGTGTGATTAATAATTATTCCATTCAACATTATAATTATAACACAGGTTTCCCCGGTGGAAATGGTGGTTATCAGGAAAATTCTATAGTTAGTGGTCCTAATGGCCAAATATGGATAAATACAAAAAAGGGTTTATTTGTTTATGACGAGAAAGCGGATGTTACTTATAAACATAAGCCTTCTGTTTTTATAAAGAATGTTTATTCTAATCGACAAGAGGCAGATTGGTTTCTTTATCATGATTCAATTTCAAAAATTGACGTTAATTTGGTTGGACCTTATTTAATCCCGGAAGAACTAGAATTACCATATAGTCAAAATAATGTAAGTTTTATTTTTGGTGGAATTTCCTGGTATCGAAACGATGATTTGCAATTTACTTATTATCTGAAAGGATTAGAAGAGGATTTCCACGAATTAAATCATGAAAGACAGGCTTATTATTCCAATTTAAGTTCAGGGACTTATACGTTTTATGTAAAGGCCGTTAATGCAGATGGCGTTGAGAGTGACCAATTAAATATTGTAATTACAATTTTAAAACCATTTTGGGAGACAATTTGGTTTAGAGTAATGGCTTTTATTGTAGTGATTATAATAATATGGTTAGTTTTCAAATGGCGTAATATGGCTTTGATTGCAAAGAAACAAGAGCTTGAAGAGGAAGTGCAGTTGAGAACGGCGGAAGTTGTGTCGCAAAAGGAAGAATTGGTGGTAAAAAATAAGGAGATTATTGATAGTATTAATTATGCCAAAAGAATTCAGTATGCCTTATTAGCCCACGGAGAATACTTGTCAGATAACATTCCTTTACATTTTATTTATTTTAAACCGAAGGATATTGTCTCTGGAGATTTTTATTGGGCAATAAAAAAGGATAAGTATTTTTTTCTGGCAGTTTGCGATAGTACCGGACACGGTGTTCCCGGAGCGTTTATGAGTTTATTGAGTATTTCATTTTTAAATGAGGCAATCAACGAAAGAAATATTATTGAGCCAAATGAAGTATTTAATTATGTTCGTAATAGATTGATTGAAAACATAAGTAAGGAAGGACAAAAAGACGGATTCGACGGCATTCTGTTGCGTATTGAGAACAACTCAAATGAAATTTGTTACGCAGCAGCAAATAATGCGCCTGTATTAATCAAGGAGAGTAAAGGTGCGAAAGAATTGCAAGTATTAGCGAAAGACAGAATCCCGGTTGGTATGAGTGAAAAAAATATTGCATTTACAAATTTTAAATATGAAATAGATCCTGATGACATACTTTATTTATATACTGATGGCTATGCAGATCAGTTTGGAGGCCCAAATGGAAAAAAATTAAAGTATAAGAATTTAAATGAAACTATTTTTAATAATTCACAATTAAGTTTCGAGGAGCAGAGAGAAAATCTTTCTAAGGCTTTTGAAGAATGGAAGGGTAGGTTAGAGCAAATAGATGATGTGTGTCTGGTTGGTTTGAAAATAAAAAATTAATGTTTCATTTTTTGTTTGCTTCCTGAGCATCTAATTCCTTTATTTTAGATTTGGCGTAATCGTCATCCGGTTTTATTTTAAGCGCTGCCTCAAAATGCTTTTTTGCTTCATCAAATCTTTTGTCCTCAAATAATTTATTTCCAAATTCAATATGCTCATTATACATGTCTGTGTTCATTTTGTGAGCCATTTTGTATTTGGATTTTTTGCGTTTTTTCCCTTTAGGTTGTTCAAGATCAGTGTTCATGTTTTCTAAAACTGAATTAGTCGTTACAGAATTAACCTGAGAACTTTCAGATGTTTTAGTTGTTCCTGTTTGATTGTTAGTAATCGAGTTCGAGATTGTATTTGTTGCGAGCGCGACGGAATTTATAGAAGCAGTGGGTGTTGTTTTCTTCTCAACTTTTTGTACTTTGGTTGAGTCAATGCTTTTTGTTTTTTCTTCCTTTTGTTTTTTTGCTAATTCTTTTTCAGCTTGTTCTTTAGCGGCTTTTTCAAAAAGTTCTTTCTCTTTAGCTTGTTTTTCCTCAATAGCCTTTTGAGTAGCAGCCTTAGCAGCTTCTATTTCTGCCGCCTTTTTTGCTTCTTCCGCATCTTTCTTAATTTGTTCCTCCTTAAGTTTGGCTTCAACTTTTTCTAATTTGAATTTAGGGTACTCTTCATTGGGTATCAATTCTAAAGCTTTAGTATAAAAGTTTTTGGCAGCCTCATATTGTTTTTTCGAAAATGCTTCATCACCGCGTTTGTTGTTGTTACAAAATTTATCAATCAGTAAATTTTCTGAGTCAGTGATTTTCTGTACTATTTGTTCGCCTTTGTCGGAAATTACTTTGTCTTTATCAAATCCTTCGTTCTTACCCTTATATTCTACTTTTAACAGAGGTTCTTGAAGTCCGATGTAATCTATCCCACTAAAGGGCTTCGACATCATAAAGCCCCCAATTTTAATTGAAGGTTTATAACCTTTTTTAGAATCCGTAACATCTACCGGTACGCCTTTGGTCGATACATAGAATTTTTTTGCGCTACAACTCGGATAAGTTACTGTAAGGTAATAATCACCTCCTCCCGGAATTTCTAATTCAAAATTACCATTAAGATCGGACGTAACTTCAGATAGTATTTTACTACCATCACTTAACTGGATGTTGGCGCCTTGAGCCATTTTTTCTGATTTATTGGCTTTGGTAGTTAAGTTCCAGGTGCGAAGCGCTACGGTACTTTTTAATACTAATTTCCATTCCTGAGAATGTGATAAAGTTGATACTATGAATATTAAACAAAAGAGAAAAGTTCTCATCACAACTATTTCTGTTTTAATATATCTTTCACAGATTTTAATCTTGCAGTTGCGTGAGCATCTTTTGGTTTATACTCTAATGCTTTTTCATATGCTTCTTTTGCTTCGCTCCAACGCTTCATCTTATAATAATCGTCAGCTCTTTTAATGGTCTCTTTATATTGATTTGCTCCGAGCACGTTAGCAACCGAATATTTGGCTTTGCTTCTACCAATCTGTCCGGGATCATCTTCTCCGTCTGATGTTTCAGTAGGTTCAATAACTTTATTCTCTGCCGCGATTTTATCTTCTTCGGCTTTTTTCTTAGCATCTTCCTCTGCTTTTCTTTTAGCTTCTTCTGCAGCTTTAGTTTTAGCATCTTCTTCAGCCTTCTTCTTAGCTTCCGCTTCAGCCTTGGCTTTTGCCTCAGCTTCTGCCTTTTTCTTTTCTTCTAAACGCTTTTTAGACTCTTCCCATTTTTTTGCCTCTTCAGCTTTCTTCTTCGCTTCCGCTTCTTTGGCCGCTTTAGCATCCGCTTCTGCCTTGGCTTTTGCAGCTGCTTCTTCGTCTGCTTTCTTCTTCGCTTCCGCTTCTTTGGCCGCTTTAGCATCCGCTTCTGCCTTGGCTTTCGCAGCTGCTTCCTCTTCAGCTTTCTTCTTCGCTTCCGCTTCTTTGGCCGCTTTAGCATCCGCTTCTGCTTTGGCTTTCGCAGCTGCTTCCTCTTCAGCTTTTTTCTTGGCTTCTGCCTCAGCCTTTGCTTTCGCTTCGGCTTCTGCTTTAGCTTTTGCTGCCGCTTCTTCGTCTGCTTTCTTCTTAGCTTCTGCCTCAGCCTTTGCTTTCGCTTCAGCTTCTGCTTTGGCTTTCGCAGCTGCTTCCTCTTCAGCTTTCTTCTTCGCTTCCGCTTCTTTGGCCGCTTTAGCATCCGCTTCTGCTTTGGCTTTCGCAGCTGCTTCCTCTTCAGCTTTTTTCTTGGCTTCTGCCT
>JBFWYJ010000100.1:0-9694 GCA_050186555.1 Bacteroidia bacterium | reverse complement strand
TATTAAGATTCTTTGCAGTACCTAATTGAATATTTAAACCATTTTCATCAAAGCAATCTAAAGAATTAGTCCAATTTACAATAACATCCAAAATTTTTGGGTCATTATCAAAAATAATATGGAAATTGATTTTTGTGCCTGCTTTAACAGCGGTAGCGTTTTTTCTGTTCGCAACTATATTATGCATCCTAAATTCTATTACAGGAAAAAGGACTTTTCCTGGAATACCACCAAGTTTTATTATTTCTTGATAGCCTTTTAGTGTACAATAATCATTAATTCCAATAACGGAAGCTTTTGTATTTTGTGCATTACTAATAAAATCCTTGTAATCTCCGCCATAGGAAGCAGGAGTATGAACATGCAAATCCCAAATTCTCCATTCAGACCCTTTATTTTCACTGTTATTCATCATAATTTATCCCGATAGTTTCTCTAAAACAAAATTCACTAGTATTAAAGTTAGTTAAAGCTAGTTTAAACGTTAACGGTTGGGTGTTTTATTATCAAACATTCCATGCTGACTTATAAACACCGTATTTATACTTATTGTCGTAGGTATTTCTACTTATACCCACCAAACAAAAAACCCAGGGTTTTCCCTAGGTTCTTAATCAAAATTCCACCTTCCCAGATTTTCGTTATAGTTTCACCCAATAAAAAAACCAAGCGGGGGGGCTTGGTTGATTTCTGAATAGAATCAGTAACTAAATATTCTTGTCATTATTGATTGCTCTTGCAATCATCGAATACTTGGAGTATTGTTCCGAGCCCTTAATTTTCATATTGAAATCATACTCATTTAATTTAACTGGATTTAAATCTTCGCCCAAAACCATCATATTATTTTTCATTAGAAAAAGTAGAAGTTTATCCAATAACGCTTCATAATTAGACCTAAAATCAATTCTGATGGAAACAGACTCAACAAGTTTGCTTTCTTCTAAAAAAACTTCCAAGCAGTTAGAATCAACATCACCATATAGAATCAAATCTTTACTCCATGAATTTCCAAGTGGCAAAAACTCCTTTACTGGTTCAAAAAAGGAAGGTTCTACTGCAACGTATTTCCAATATGGTGAATCATCAAACCCATCATCATCTTTTAAGAACACTAAACTTGGTGTAATATCTGTCACTGCTTCTTTAGGAAGAACGTAAAAAGTATATTGCCATATTGCCATATTCAAAGATAATACAAATTTATCTTAATAATCAGAAAACTGTAAATCATCGACTGTTTTGAAACCACCATAAGGAAGAGACACTTTTTCTGCTGGAACAGTCTCCATACCTAACTGCTTTGCAGCTTTTAAACGATGGTGCCCATCAACAACATACTTTTTACCATGATGTTCAACATATTTTATACTTTCCTTTATTTCACCTGCGTTTTTAATTTCAATTTTTAACTTATTGAACTGCGTTTTTGATTTGGTAATACTATGAGTTGGAATTAATTCAAAAGGATTAAGCTTTTCGACACCTTCCTGAATAAGTTTTTTCTCAACCTGTTTTATTGTTTGTTTCTCAATGCTACTAACGGGATTTGGAACACCAGCAAGTTCTTCCAATGCTGCTATGCCAGCTGTTCTTAAAAGCCATATCGCTAATCCTGACTCAGCTGCAAAAACGGCAGCAGGTCCAGCAATTGCGGTAAAAGCAAATCCCTTTTCAAACTGGTCCATTGAATGAGACATACTTCTTGAAAATGCTAGTTGGTCGTAACGCTTTTGGGCACTAGCAGCATTAGCCTCTTGACTAAATTTCTCACCTGCTGCCTTTTGCTCAGCGGTTTCACTGCTTAATGATACGAATCCAGTTTTTTCATCATTTGTATAATATCCATATTCATGGGTAATTAGGTCTTTACCATTTGCATCCTCAACATATCTATCTTCCCCACCAGCATTATCATGTAGTATTTTATCAGGTGGAGTGGCTGTTTCACCAGTAGGGTCAGAATAGAATATTGGATTACCACTAAAACAAGCGTAAGGACTCTCCCAAGGTTTCACAATAGGGTCAGTATTCCAACGTTTACCTATTCTACTATCATATTCCCAATATTCAGCACTATAGTGTGTGCCAACATTACCTGTGATTTCATCATCTTTCAACATTCCATTAAACCCGTAATCATACTGGTTGGCATTATAATTCCGCCCTGGCATAGTCTGCCCAAATGGGTATAAGTTTATGCCCGATTTTGGTCGGCATACCTGATTTTCCAGAGTGGTATTTGAAAAAAATCGCATTTTTCTTTCGGGCTTACTCATCAAAAATACAAAAAAATTTGTGGTATTGTCATAGTGTAGGAAGTTTTTTTTATTTAATCTAAAGGATAGAACCCACGCACAACAAGCCTTTGCAAACAACCGCAGACTTTAACATAACGTGCTATTATGTACAGCGAAGCTGTTACATAATCACATTATATTAAATAGCAAAGCTATACGCTGCGCTGTTTGCAAAGGCTTGTTTCTCTGCCCACCTGTGCGCTTAGTCGCACGAGCTTACACACCCTGCCGCCCTACGGTTGGCTCATTCCAATAAAATATAAATCCTTTTTCCTGCGCACTTTCTTTATTAAAAAGGTTTTATATTTTCTTGGAACGTTTTGTTGTTGCGCCTAGAGGGAAGCAACATAGCTCGATTTTTATAAATGGATAAAAATAGGTCGTGCGTTGGCTTGTGCGTTTTATCCTTTTATAAAAATGAGCATCCGGGGTTGAAGGGGTGGAAGACCCCTTAGCCTGTGCGTTAGATTTTGTTTTGTTTTTCTTTTTTAATAAACCTGTGGAACTACTAATAAAATCAATCATTCCACAAGGTTTATTTTTTTCCTGTGGTTGTGCGTAAGAGGTAAAACAGCCTTGAGCTAGCGGAGGAGATTGGCTGCAATGAGTGAAGCGATAGCGTAACGGATTGCGGACAATGTGCAGCTTTAGCGAGCCGTCCTGCGAGTGGAGCTGGTGGTGGAAGCACGGGAGTTGTGAGGAACGAACAACGGGTGCGACCTATGTTGTAAACACAAGGTTTGCCCAACTGCCGTAGGCTACAATAAATAAAGCAAGCCGCAGCCACCAGCGACCCGCAGGCGAGCAAAATTATTGGCAGGCGGTGGATTAAAAAATGTGTGCGTGTAATGAGCGAGTTTCGAGCGTAATGAACGCACATATTTTTTAAGACAAAGCAGCCTGCCCTGAGCAAACTAAAGCCAATGAAAAGTATGACAAACTGCGGAGTGTAACGGAGCACCCGAAGGGCATTGCATTGATTTTATGCGACCTTAAAAAAATAAACCATCGCATAAAATGTATGCAATGGTTTGGCGTATCTTTTTGTATTGGCTTTACTTTTGCGAAGACCGCTTTACCTGTGTGTGGGCTTGTGCGGGTTCTTCTGTGCGTTCAGCTTGTGGGCGGTTTCTTTTTTGCAGGGAGTTTCAGCTTTTTTATTTGCTCTTTACTTAATCCTGTAACGGCTGCTATGCTTGCTATATCCATGCCTTTAGCTTTTAGTTCGCGGGCAATTTCTTTTTTCTGTTTATCTCGTCCTAATTCTTCCGCTTCTTTTTTAATGCGTTGTTCTTCCTTATATGGCAAGCCGTATTTTTTGCTTTCACTCAACTGCGCCAGTAAACCACTGTCGTTAAAACTGTAGAAGCTTGTTTCGCTGATGATAAGATGTTCAAGCACTGGAACGTTCAGGAAGTTGCCAACCTGTATTAAACGGTCTGTAATGTCCTTATCTTCCTCGCTCGGCCGCATTTCTCCGCTTGGGTGATTATGAACCATTACTATTTTTACACTTCTCTTTTGCAGGGCAATGCTAAACACTTCCATAGGCTCAACAATGGTTCTGTTTATTGTTCCTACTGTAATCAGCTCTATGTAAAGTATCCTATTATTTGTGGCAAGGCCAATGATCCAAAAGTGCTCTTTGTTGCGTTCAATTTTATTTTCTCTTAACAGCACTTTCTGCATGATAGCGTAAATGTCGCCTGAGTTAAGAAGCTTAATTTTGTCCTGTTTTTTTAATTTCACTTGCATTTTTATTGATTTTTAAAGTTAATAATTTAGTTTGTTTAGCCAATTGGATGGTATTTTTTTATATCGTCTTGTAATTCTTCAATGTTGTTGATTTGGTAAGCTTCTGTACTGCTCACGTATCTATGCCCTGCCATGTATTGCACTTTTCTAAGGTTGTGTACTTTTAGCCAGTTTGTTATTACTGATGTTCTGATGTGTTTGATGTCTTTTATTTTCTTGTTCTTCTCCTGTATTGATTTTACTAGCTTTTGCATCATGTTGGCGAAGTTTAGCGAAGTGCCCACGCTTATAAAAACTTTGTTGCTTTCTTTTTTTGTGGCTTCTAAAATCTGTTTTCTAATCGTGTGTACATAATCCATTAAATCATATACCTGGTGCGCTTCTAATTTTAATAATCTGCCTTCTGTGCGTTTGCCTCCTTGTATATTTATTTTCCCTTCTCTTAGCTGTAAATCCTGTAATTCAAGCTTTGCCAGTTCTTCGGTTCTGATGCCTTGGTAAATGATTAATCCTAATATGATTTTATTCCTTCTTCTTGCCAGTTCGTTGTTTGCCTGTGGCGGTACTTTTTTCCCTTTCTCGTATTCTCTTTTTTCGGCACTGTAATTTTTATAAATGGTTTCCAGTTCTTCAGGGCTTAATATTTCTTGTAATACTTTGCGTTTAATGCCCTTTATTTTGACGTTAGAGGCGGGATTTTCATTTAGCCCGTGTTCTGATTGCAAAAACCTATAAAAGTGATTTAAAGCGTTTACAATCAATATTAACGTTCTTGGTTTGTTGCCTTGCTTTCTTTTGTAATTGATATACGCCAATACATCGTTATAGCTTACGTTTTCGGGTTCTATGTTTTGCGGCTCTATCCAGTTTAAAAAATGCCTTACTGTTTTGTTTAATCCTTGTACGGTATTACTGGTAAAGCCTTTTATGGTTAGCCACTCGCTAAACTGTTCCAAGTATTTCATAGTTTGTAAAATAATTTGTTTGTCCGCTTCCTGCCCACCACCTCGCTCATCATGCCACTGGCATGATGCCGTTTTCTTGTTCAACTAAATGTGTATAAATCTGGGTACTTTCTAAACTGCTGTGTCCTAAAAATTTGGCAATGGCTTCTAACTTCATGCCGTTTTGTAACAGGTGTGTGGCGATGCTGTGGCGCAAGGTGTGTAAACCAATGTCTTTGCTTTGCAGCTCTGTATTATCAATTCTTTGTATCAGTATTTTTAATCTCAGTAACATACTTTGTCCGTTCATTCTTAATCCTCTTTGGCTTACAAAAAACATTTCTTGCTTATCATCTTTTGTAAATCGTGGGCGGCTTTCGTATAAATAATTTTGCAGATGGTTTAAACCCGTTGTGTTTATTGGTACTATGCGCTCTTTATAGTTTTTCCCTTTTCGTACATAGATGTAATTTTTATCGGCTACTACATCGCTAATATCCAAGTGTACTGCCTCATTTCTTCTTAATCCACAACCGTATAAAATGGTTAGCATGGCTTTATCCCTTAATGCTAATGCTTCGTACATCCAAGGTGCTATACGCTCGGTATCTGTTGGGTAAAGGTCTGTTGCTTTGTAAATTTGCCCGATTTCTTCTTGTGTTAAAACATATTTTATTTGGTGGTTATCTTCTTCGGTTTGTATGTAAAGCTTTGGTAATTGTAATCTTCCGCTTTGGCGCAAATAATCACTGAACTTCTGTAAGGCTTGTAAATGCTTGTTTAAATAACTGTTGGAGAGTCCGCCTCCCTGCCTTGTGTTGGCTCTTAGTTTTAGTTCTCTGTAATGGGCTTTGATGTATTTGTTTTCTATTTTATGTATTTGTGTAATGCCGTGCTGTTCCAAGTAGTGTAAAAATTCCCTTATTAAGTGTGGCATTCCGTAAACGGTAGTATCTGCATAGCCCAACACATCTAACCACTCTTTAAAGCTTTGTAAAATGTATTTATAGCTATCTGATTGTATAGGTAAGTGCTTCATTCTGCTGCTTCTATTTCTTGTTCATCATTATTTTTTAAGTCCTCGTTATCCTGTTGTGAACTTTTTGAACTTTTCTTTTTTCCCTTGATTTTACTGGTAGTTGAGAGTTCATTTTTATTTTGAACTGGTTTGGACTGATGAACAGTTTTTAGCTGTTGTAAAATCTCATCTAATACAGTACCAATGCGGTTTTTAAGTTGTTTGTATTCTTCTGTGCTTACTATTTCGTAATGGTGTGTTTTGCTTTTTTCTTTTTGGTTTACCTGTTTTACAAAGTGTCCTAATTGTAATTGCAGCATGTAGCGTTTTTGGTTGCTGTGGTTTTCTCTCAGTGCCATACGTGCTTCGTAATTGGTAAAGCTGCTTTTGTTTTCTGTTTGCAACCATTGTTTTAAAGCTTCAAAGTAATTTCTACACGCTCCGCTTAGTTCATCGGCTTTGCGTAGTAGTATTTCTTTCATGAGTTTGTTAGCTTCTGCAATATCATCAAGGCTTGTTTCTATATAAATTTCTCCTGTATTTTCATCTGCTTTTTGTTCCCGTTGGTATTGGTGGTAAAAGGTAATAGCTTCAATAAAATCTAAGTAATGTTTGTTAGTTCGCCTTGGCTTAAATACCTCCTTTGGTAGCTGTAACAGAGGTGCGTAGGGATTTACTATTTTAATGTTTTGTAATATGCGTTGGGTGTTTTGTAGGAGTTTTTTTATTTGCTCTTGTTCATCGGTGTTTATTTGCCCTGCACTTAATAAACGTTGGTAATTCATAATGCTGTTATCTTGTTCGCTACTTTCATCTAAGTAAATTAAAAAGCTTCTGTTTGCGTTATCTTCATAAATTCTTTCTTTAGTGGTACATCCTGCAACGCTTACAGGGCCTTCCACGGTGAGTGTGATTGTTTTGGTAATGCCTCTCGTATCTTTAAAAGTTACTGTTTTACTGATGCGCTTTTTACTTTGTAATTCTCTTAATGGGAACAGTACATTGATTGCTCCGTCTAAATCTTCGATTAATATTAGTTTGTGGCTTAGTTCACGTTGACCGAAGTAATAAAAAGCGTTTTCGGATAGTGTGGTAATTTCTAATTTATCTTCTTCGGGTATAAGTTCACTTACTTTTTCCTGCAAATGTGTTTTACCTGTTCCGCTGCTGCCAAGGCTTACTACGTGTAAAGGATGGCTTAATTTTCTACTGGTAAATATAATGTACATTAAAATTCGGTTGAGTTCTTCGCCTATTACGCCCGATTTTCCTATGTATTCGCAAGTGCGCCCGATTAAATTAGGCTCTTGCATAAATGCCTCGGCAGCTTGCCGTTCTTCGGGTGTGAGTAGTTTTTTTAATGCTGCTGTTTGGTGTGTATTGGCTTCTATTTGTTGTAAGCGGTAAACTTCCAGTTGGTTGGTTATATCTGCTATTGCCTTGGCTATGGCTGTGCTTCCTACTTCTAAACGTTCGGCTGTTCTGCGTATTAATTTTTCTACTTGTGTATCGTTGTATAAATCAAGATTCTGCCGTAATGCTAAATCTGCGATGTCGGGATTATTTAAGTAGTGTTTAAATTTTCGGTTGGCTACTTCTATTTTTAGCGTTACTCGTAAGCGGTCTAATCCTTCCAGTTTAATGCCTCCCAGTATGGTAAAGCTTAGTTCTTCGGTGCTGTAGGTAATACTTTCGGGATTAGTAGTGTTTATTTTTACTTTTTCTTCCATTGTTATAAAAGTTTTTAATAGTACCTATTGGTGACAAATGTAATAGATTGGTTTTAACTGTGCAACACCTTTGTTATTTGTTTAGTACACATAGGTATCTTATTTTTGCACATGTTACCGTTTTAAGGTATTATTAACTACTTATTTATGACTTTTGGAGAGCGTATAACCTACCAGCGTAAGCAACAAAAATGGTCGCAGGATGAACTGGCCAAAAAGATTGGCACGTCTGCACCGATTGTTGGCCGCTATGAACGTGATGAGATTAAGCCCAGTATTGAAGTAGCTGCAAAGCTTGCTGCTGAACTGGACGTAACAATAGATTATTTAATTAACGGCACTGCGGTTATTCTCGATAAAAATAACATCAAGCGCTTACAGGAGATTGAGAAGCTGAACGAAGCGGATAAACAACATGTGTTAACCACCATTGATGCGCTGCTCAGGGATGCCAAAGCACGCAAGGCGTACAGTAAATAAAAAACCGCCATGCTCGGAGGCATGGCGGTTTTCTACCATATTTTTCTTGAAAGTCTACTTACAATCGTAAGGATTACTAACGCTATCAATTTTACCGAATGAATTAGTATAAAAAATTATTTCCGATTGATTATCTAAATAAGGGATATTAATTTGATATTGATAATTTGATATTATTTTTTCGATTGCTATTACACTATCATATTCAGAATTATATCTGATAAGTGAAAGTTTTTGTAACCCTTTATTCAAAGCAGTAATTTCGGATATTTTATTCAATGGCTCATCGCTTCCTATTGGTTTACCGTAAACTTTTAGCCTAGTAATGGTACCTGGTTCACACAATGATATTTCCATTGCATTTTTATCAAAATTAATTGTCCTATGCTTTGGAAAGCAAGAATACAATGAAACTATTGCAAATAAATATAAATATTTTAGTTTTTTTTTATCCTTTACCATTGCCACCCGTTGTTGTATTCTCTTCTTCTTTTGCAGGAGTAGTACTCTGAATGTACATATCCATTATCATTTGACTTTTTTGCTTATCATCATATTTTTCATTGTTCAAAACATCATAAATAGCATTTTGACTATTTCCTTTTGAATCCTTGTATTCATACGCTTTCATAAACGCATTAAATTTTGTACGCCTGCTTTCAGCGTCCTTTTCCATTTCAAGGTCATCGTGAATTTTACCAGCATCAGTACTACGGTTTTTGATTACAGCAGATAATGCATCAGCTAAATATCCAAGAAAGTAACCTGCCGGGCTTCTGTCGTTGGCTTGTTGTCTATGTCCAACTTCGTGCGACAATAAATCAAACCATTCACGTGTATCATTTCCATACTTTTCAGGGTCACCATAATTTCCTGTAAAAATTATGTATTTACCCATTGTAATAGCACCGCTTTTATATCCAGTTGTTGCATCGTGAAATTTTTGATCAACTTGCAGCCAAGTTTCTTTTAAAGCTTTTGAATCAACCCCTGTTGCTAAGTGCATTAATAAAACGGCAGCATCATTTAGCCTGTAAAACGTCTGTACACCTAGTTTAGATTTAACAGAATATGTTTCTCCAATAACAGATTTAGGCTCTAATCCTTCAACATCTTTTGCCTGAATTGGAGTATTTCCAGCAAACTGATATGGAGTATACCAAGGGTATTCTTTAGTAAGAGGGTCAACAGATAAAAATCGGCCTAACCGTGGGTCATAAATTCTATGCGTGAAGCTTATACTATTTCCACTTCCAGCAATCTCATCATCTTTCTCCTGTCCATTAAAGCCATAGCGGTAATTCGAACTTGTGTAGTTTCGTCCCGGCATTGGGCTACCGAATGGGTATAAGTTTATGCCCGATTTTGGTCGGCATACCTGATTTTCCAGAGTGGTATTTGAAAAAAATCGCATTTTTCTTTCGGGCTTACTCATCAAAAATACAAAAAAATTTGTGGTATTGTCAT
>JBFWYJ010000099.1:0-9757 GCA_050186555.1 Bacteroidia bacterium | reverse complement strand
TTAAATCAATAGAGCTAATTGGTTCATTAGCAATCGTGAATTGATCTGCGCTACGAATTTGTTCCGCTGATAATATTAGCATAATCTTAGATTAGCATTTACAATCTTTATCACAATTAGATTTTAATTTGGATTTAATTAGAAAATGCCTAATTAAAAAGAAAACCGATGCGAGAAGTAATAATATTGCAACAATAAGTTGTATCATCAATGCTAAGTTACAACTAATTTTTCAGTGGTAAAATGATACTGGAAGGGTATTGTTTGTTGTGATAAATAGTAATTTCAGATTTCTTATAATCCTTCTCTTCACAGGTATAAATATTAACGAATTGTTGCGGATTTCTATCAAACAGTGGAAACCAACTGCTTTGTATTTGAACCATAATCCTATGTCCTTTTTTAAATGTGTGTGCAATATCCGGTAAAGTAAATTTTACAGTATCAATTTTATTTATTTCAAAAGCTACAGGCTTTTCAAAACTTTTTCTGTATTTGCCCCTAAATATTTCACCTCTGACAAGCATTTGATATCCGCTCATTTCTGCTTCATTCTTTACTCCCATACAACAATATGAACTATCATAAACGAAATCATCCGGAAAAACATCAATTAACTTAACTATAAAATCTGCATCTGTTGTAGTTAAGCTTACAAATAAATTAGCCATAACCGGCCCGGCGAATGTAACGTCACTTTCTAGTATCTCTGTTTGAAAAGAAACAACATCCGGTCTGCGATATGCAAAACGCTGGTCATCTGTCATGTATTCTCTGGTTCTTCTTAAATGGATATCCTCAGTGTACGGTACCGGTTTTCTTGAATCAGAAATGTAGGTGGTTTTCGTTTCGAAATTATTTGGAGCAGTAGTAGAAATCGTTTCATCTTCTTTTAAAAAGTAGGCTACCGAGTTATATTTTGGTGGCCATGTTTCAAAACTGTACCATTTATTTTCTCCCGTAAAGAAAACATGACATCTATTGAGGGATTCTTTGTCTCCTATTTCCTTCAAATAATAGTTGAAGAACGGTTCTTCAATATGCTTCTGATAATGGGTTGAGGTTGACGACCCGAATCTGATATTACCAAGATAACTTCCGTCACCTCGGCTCCATCCTCCATGAGACCAAGGTCCCATTACCAGAGAGTTTTCTGTTTTTGGTGATTGTTCTTTTATAGCCTTATATAAATTCCAGGCACCATAACAATCTTCGGCATCAAATAATCCTCCGACAACCATCATTGCCGGTTTTAAATTATAGCACGCTCTCCTTGCATTTCTTTTTTGCCAGAAGTCATCGTAATCAGGGTGCGCACTTAAATTCTTCCAAAATCTTACAGTATCACTAAAAAGCTTTTCAAAATTTTTAAAAGGACCAACACTTAAGAAAAAATTATAGTTGTCTTTATTTGGAAACTGAAAACCTTTTTTCCAATCAGTGCTAGGTTTTGGTCTAGGTAAGCCAAATGAAGAATAGAAACTGAAAGCATCCATTATAGCAAATGCGCCGTTGTGATGAAAGTCGTCTCCAATAAACCATTCTGTTACCGGCGCTTGTGGACTTACGGCCTTAAGCGCAGGATGGTTTGAAGCAGCAGCCATAGTAGAATAAAATCCGGGATAGGAAATACCAAAAACACCAACTTTGCCATTGTTGTTTTTTACGTTCTTCACTAACCAATCAATAGCGTCATATGAATCTGTGCTTTCGTCTATTGCTTTTTTATTTTTCTTTTCAATAAAAGGCCTTACATCTTCAAATTCGCCCTCGCTCATGTATTTCCCTCTCACATCCTGTATGACAATAATGTAACCTTCTTTCAAATAATCTTTCCAGTAGGTTTTGTATAAGCGCCAGGAATAATTCTTTTCTCCATAAGGAGAGCATGAATAAGGCGTGCGCATCATTAAAATGGGACTTTTTTCTTTGGATGATTTTGGACTGTAAATGCTAGTGAAAAGTTTGATTCCGTCTCGCATAGGAATCATGATTTCTTGTTTATTGTAATTATTGTAAACCCAGGCACTGTCAATTTCTTGCGCTTTTAATAAAGTAAAGCAAGAGAATAATATTAAAATGTAAGCCTTGAATTTATTCATCAATTAAAATGGAAAATCTTCAATATCGTTTCGTTTGATATCAGAATTATCTTCATCAACTTTATCCCAATTTTTCGAAGAAACAGTTTTGGTTACCGTGCCATCAGATAAAAATTCTGTATTTTGCTGTAGGCTGTTTCCTTGATAAAGATCTTCTTGACCTTCATTGTAATCCAAGTCGGTAAACTTGGCATATTGCCCAATAAATCTCAACTTAACAGTTTCTAATGAGCCATGACGGTTTTTAGCGATAATAATTTCCGCTTTATTTTTAGTAGGCTCATTATTTTCATCAAATTCTATTCCGTAATATTCCGGACGGTAGATAAACATTACCATGTCAGCATCCTGCTCTATGGCGCCGGATTCACGTAAGTCACTTAATTGAGGACGTTTGCTGCTACCCGGGCGGTTTTCTACTTGACGGCTTAACTGAGACAACGCAATAATCGGAATACCTAATTCTTTTGACAAAGTCTTAAGTCCTCTGGAAATATTACTGATTTCTTGTTCGCGATTTCCTTTACCATCCGGTCCGCCACTCATTAATTGCAAGTAATCAATGATGATTAATTCAATATTTTGATTTTCCTTTAATCTTCTTGCTTTGGCGCGTAATTCAAAAATGGAAAGTGCCGGAGTATCATCTATAAAAATTGGAGCTTCCGCTAACCTTTTTATCCTATGGTGTAATTGTTGGTATTCATGGTCTTCAAGATTACCTTTTAAAATTTTATCCTGAGCAATTTCAGTTTCACTGGAAATTAGACGCTTAACTAACTGAATGCTGCTCATCTCAAGAGAGAAAATAGCAACAGGCTTGTTAAATTCAACTGCAGCATTTTTTGCCATAGTAACAACAAATGCTGTTTTACCCATACCGGGACGAGCTGCCAGAATTAATAAGTCAGATTTTTGCCAACCACCAGTAATCCTGTCAAGAGCAGTAAATCCGGAAGGAACCCCAAGAAGCCCGTCAGTTTTATTAATGGCAGCGTCAATCTCTTGAATGGCCATATTAATCAAGCCACTCATTTTTTCATGTTGTTTACGAACGTTACTGTCTAAAACTTCAAAAATATTTTTTGTTGTTTCGTCAAGCAATTCGAAAACATCTGTATTGTCTTCGTAAGCACTTTTTATGGTGTCTGTACTGATACGAATTAATTCTCTCTGTAAATACTTTTGAGCTACAATTCTAGCATGGTATTCAATATTGGCTGACGAGGCAATTCTGTTGGTTAGTGAAGAAACATAATATGCACCACCAACATATTCTAATTCGCCGCGTTTTTTTAATTCTTGGGTAACCGTTAAAATATCAACCGGTTCAGAACGGTTAAACAAAGCAATCATTGCTTCAAAAACTTTTCCGTTTTGATCTTTATAAAAAGCTTGCGGACTAAGTAAATCAATGACCGTACTTAAAGCTTCGCGTTCCAATAACATGGCACCTAAAACAGCCTCTTCTAAATCAACAGCCTGTGGTTGTATTTTTCCAATATCGTTTACATTAGGCAATACATTTCCTGTCAGTCTTTTTTTGATTTTATTTTGGTTGTTTTGTTCCATGCTTTCTTTGTAGGGGACGTAAAAGTGCAACATTTTCCCCTTCTTTTAAATTTACGAAATTGCCAGAATTATTAATAACATGTTTATAAATCAGACTAGCAGCATGGATGACTTATAAATCAATAGGTTAAACACCTCTACAGTGTTAATAACTGATTCCTTCAATTATAAACATGTTCGCTGTGAAGCGAATGTTAATTACTTATCGACTTTAAGTATCAAATCATTAGGGGAAACCACAAAGAAATTGGTTGTCTGGGATAAAATATTTTTTAAGTAGATTTAGGGACTATGTTTAAGGTGTTATTAGCAGATGAAAATCATCCGGTATTAGTTGATGTATTGGAATCAAAAGGATTAGAATGTCATAAGAAATGGAATGAATCAGCAGAGGCATTAATTGCTCAACTTCCGAATTATGATGCAATTATCCTGCGTAGTAAGTTTAGATTGACAAAAGAAGTTTTATTAAAGGCAAAGAATTTGAAATGCATAGGTAGGGTAGGTGCAGGTATGGAAAATATTGACGTTGCGTTTGCTGAGAAAAACGGTATTAAGTGTTTTCATGTTCCTGAAGGAAATCAGGATGCCGTTGGAGAGCATATTTTAGGTATGTTGCTGATGTTACTGAATAATCTTAAAAGAGCCGATAATGAAGTTCGAAGAGGTATATGGCGGAGAGCAGAAAATAGAGGAATCGAATTAAACAGATTAACTGTTGGTATCATTGGTTATGGACATATGGGAAGTACTTTCGCGAAAAAGCTAAGTGGCATCGGATGCAAAATAATTGTTTATGATAAATACCATTCAGGTTTTTCAAACAACTATGCGCAGGAAGTAGACTTAGATACATTTAAGGCGGAAACTGATGTGCTGAGTTTGCATGTACCACTTACCGAAGAAACTTTGTTTATGGTAGATGCGACGTTTATTAATAGTTTCAAAAAACAAATTTATGTGATTAATTCTGCCAGAGGCAAAGTTTTGAAAACGGATGATTTGGTTCAAGCTTTGAGGTCTGGTAAAGTTAAAGGCGCTTGCTTAGATGTTTTCGAATTTGAATCAGTATCTTTCGAATCAGTAGATAAACAAAACTTGCCTGAGTCTTTTCAATACTTAATAGAAGCCGAGAATGTCGTTTTGAGTCCGCACATTGCAGGTTGGACATACGATAGCAATTATAAAATGTCTAAAGGCATCGCTGAGAAAATTGCCAATTACCTAATACTAGAAAGGAATAACTAAGTCAGGAGTTGTAATTTCCTCTGTTTGGTTACCTGATTGGTCAATCATATAAATCCTGTATCGGATATTCTTGTGGCTAACATCTGCTCTCCATCCTACCAACGTAATTGTAATCTGTCCTTTAATAGACTGGTCAACAGACAACTCACTTGGCCTATAAACAGTATAGGCTAAAGGGCGTTCAGAATAAATTGTTGTATCAGGCTTTGGTGGATTCGGAATTACTAATGGCCAAAGTCCGGGCACAAACTTACCTGTGCCATCTTTGTATTCGTACCAAGCATAGAAATTATAGTCTTTAACTTCTTCCTCTGCAAAAATATTACCATCACCATCTTCGTAGTTTATTGTTAAGTAGGCAATGTTTTCATCTTGAGCGTAAAAATCGTAATAGCTTATGCTTGGTACCGGATTAGCATTGTTTTGCTTTAAACAGGAAGCAAAAAAAACAACAGAAAAAACCAATATAATATTACGAAAGTACATACAGTAAATAATGTATAAATTTACAAAATATTGCCCATATTTCTTGCTTTGTTTAATTCGTCTGACATATTTAACATCAATAGTGAAAAGGAATTTGAGAATTTGGCTTTGGAAATCTTTAATTACCAGTCAAAGTATAATGTCGTTTATAGAGAATGGATATCTTTTTTAGGACTCGATGTAAAAAAGGTAACTTCTTTGGGGGAAATTCCTTTTTTGCCGATAAGATTTTTTAAATCACATAATGTGTCATGTTTTAATGTTGACAGTACAACCGGTTTTTTTAGTAGTAGTGGAACAACAGCAGAGATAAAGTCAAAGCATTTTATTAAGGATATCAAGCTTTATGAAAAATCTTTTTTGGAAGCTTTTGAATTGCATTTTGGAGACCCCAAAGACCTCTGTTTTTTATTTTTACTACCCGGATACAGCGAGAATAAGAATTCATCACTAATCTACATGTGCAATGAGTTGTTAAAACAAAGCAATCATCAAATGAGTGGCTTTTATTTGGATGATTTGAGTAATTTAATTGAAATAATTAATGAACTAAAGCAACGTGGTGAGAAAACTATTTTATTCGGAGTAAGCTATGCGTTAATTGATTTGGCCGAAAAAGAAATCGCATTATCTGATAATATTCAAGTTGTTGAAACAGGTGGCATGAAAGGTAAAAGGAGAGAAATGGTAAAAGAGGAATTGCATCGTTATCTGAAAAGTAAATTTGAATTGGATTGTATTGGCGGAGAGTATGGTATGACAGAATTATTTAGTCAGGCTTATTCAGATTGCGATGGGATTTATTCATGTCCGCCTTGGATGAAAATTAAAATCGTTGATGTTAATGACCCATTTTCTTCAGTTTCGTTGAATAAAACCGGTGGTATAAATGTGATTGACCTAGCAAATATTCACACTTGTAGTTTTATAGCAACACAGGATTTAGGCCGTAATCTGGGCAATGGTACATTCACAGTTCAAGGAAGGTTTGATAACAGTGATTTACGAGGTTGTAATTTATTAATAGGTTGATATGAGTAAAGATTTCTTTGACAGTGTATATCAGGTTGTGAGATTAGTACCTAAAGGAAGAGTAACTTCATATGGTGCTATTGCTAAATTTTTGGGTGCAGCTGGTTCTTCCAGATTGGTGGGTTATGCCATGAACAACTCTCATAAGCAAAAACCTAAGGTTCCGGCGCATAGGGTAGTTAACAGAAATGGCTTGTTGACAGGAAGATTTCACTTCGAAAACCCATTTCAAATGCAAGAATTGCTGGAAAAGGAGGGAATTGTTGTTAAAGAACATAAGATTATCGGGTTTTCAGAAATTTTTTGGGATCCAATGATAGAAATTAAAATTTAAATATCTTTAAAGTAAAAAATGAAACAATTAATCTTTTCATTCTTAGCGGCGGGTTTAATATTTGCCTCATGTAAAAAGGACAGAACCTGTGCCTGCACGGTAACTAAGTCAGGTACATCAACAACTACAGCAGCTCTAACATTTTCTGTTCAGTTTGTAGGAAATGTTCCGGTTGTTGATACAAGTTTCACTACACCGATAAATGAGAGTTTTTCTTTTAACCGAGAAATGACCAAGGTATCTAAAAATCAAGCTAAATCTAATTGCATAAATTATAAGGAACCGTATAACGAAACTACCTTAAATGAAGCACCGCCATTGCAGTTGAAAACAGTTTCTACCGGTGAAAGAAAATATTCTTGCGAATTAAAGTAGTAAGATGTTGATAAACAACTAATTAAGTCCGTTTAAATTGGTTCTTGTAGGAATGGTATAATATTCCTATCTTTGCCATCCTTAAAAAGAAAAGAGATCATGCCAAAAATGAAAACAAATTCCAGCGCAAAGAAACGTTTTACTTTGACTGGATCTGGTAAGATTAAAAGAAAGAAGGCTTATAAAAGTCACATTTTAACAAAGAAGAAAAAAGACCGTAAAAGAGAACTTACTAAAACCGGTCTTGTAAGCAAAGAGGATTCTTCAAACATTAAGATGTTGCTAGCAATAGGTAAGTAATTCAATTAATATCCAGGTTTAACAAATTAATTAACCAGAGCTTCAGTAATAAGTCCGAAAGGCGCTGAAGATCAAAAACAAAAAAAGAAATGCCACGTTCAGTAAATCATGTAGCCAGTAAGGCACGCAGAAAAAAAATCCTGAAATTAACCAAAGGTTATTGGGGAGCAAGAGCAAACGTTTGGACGATTGCCAAAAACACATTAGAAAAAGGTTTAACTTATGCATATCGCGACAGAAAAAATAAGAAACGCAGCATGCGTTCATTATGGATTCAACGTATCAACGCCGGCGTAAGAGAACATGATATGAGTTATTCAGAATTCATCGGAAAATTAAATTCAAAAGGATTAAAGCTTAACCGTAAAGTGCTTGCTGATTTAGCAATGAACCATCCGGAAGCTTTTAAAGCGGTTGTAAACCAAGTAAAATAAATTATTATCAGATAAAAAAGCCCCTTTTTAGGGGCTTTTTTTATGAGTGATATTTCTCAGTATATTTCTAAGTCATAATCGTTAAATTAGCTACGTGTCAAAACAAACAGCAATAAATAAATTTTTTGACGAGATTGGTCAAATGTCAATTTTTGCCGGTAGATTTTTCGTGGAAGGATTTACACCAAGATTTGAATTCAAAGAATTTTTAAGGCAGTGTTTTTTTATTGGATACCGTTCACTTGGTTTAGTTGCGCTTACCGCTTTCATTATGGGATTGGTAATTACGATTCAATCAAGACCAACGCTTGTCGAATTTGGAGCAGAAGACTGGTTGCCTAAAATGGTATCTGTTTCTCTTGTTCGTGAAATTGCTCCGGTTATTACAGCCTTGATCTGCGCCGGCAAGGTAGGTTCGGGTATCGGAGCTGAGCTAGGTTCGATGAAAGTAACTGAGCAGATTGATGCAATGGAGGTAAGCGGTACTAACCCTTATAAATATTTGGTAGTTACAAGAGTTTTTGCAACCATCTTAATGGTACCATTATTGGCGATTTTAGCTGATGCAATTTCACTTTATGGCGGGTACCTAGGGTGCAATATTAAAGGAATCGTTAGCTGGAACCTCTATTGGAATCAAGTTTTTGAAACACTAACTTATGGTGATTTGATTCCTTCAATTTTAAAAACTTTCTTGTTCGGCTTTGCAATTGGGATTGTAGGTTGTTTTAAAGGCTATACTTCTAAGAAGGGCACAGAAGGAGTAGGGCAATCGGCTAATTCTGCCGTAGTAATTTCTTCTTTACTGGTTTTTGTGATAGACTTGGTTGCAGTTCAAATTATTGACATCTTAAATCTAACTTAATTGAACAAGGTGCAAGATAATGAAGAGTACACCATGGTGCTTGACAAGGTGCACAAGTCGTTTGGCTCTAACCATGTGATAAATGGTTTCGATTTAAAAGTGAGAAAAGGAGAGAGTGTAGCAGTTATTGGAAAGTCAGGTTCGGGGAAATCAGTGTTAATTAAATGTATTATTGGTTTGTTAAAGCCAGAAAAGGGAAATATTATAGTACTGGGAAAGAATGTTGTTGAACTCAAAAGAAGGGAGCTAGACTCATTAAGGGTTAAGGTGGCATTCTTATTTCAAAGCAACGCACTTTATGACTCAATGACAGTGAGAGAGAACTTAGAATTTCCTCTAAGACGGCATCGCACTAATATGACTCCAAAGGAAGTTGATGATTTAGTGATTGAAGCTTTGACCAATGTTGGCCTGGCTCATACAGTTGATATGTTACCGGCAGAATTATCCGGAGGAATGAAAAAAAGGATTGCTTTGGCGCGAACCTTAATTCTAAAGCCTGAAATTATCTTATACGACGAGCCAACTACAGGATTAGATCCAATTACTGCGCGTGAAATAAGCAACCTGATGGTTGATATCCAGAAGAAATATAACACTTCTTCAATTATCATTTCACATGATTTATCTTGTGTTAAAATAACTGCAGATAAAGTGGTGATGTTGGTGGGAGGAAAAAACTATGCAGAAGGTACTTTTGAAGAATTAAGTAATAGTGAAGATAGCGTCGTGAGAAATTTTTACCTTTAGCAATTAAATGAACGAATTGTCTAGAAATATTAGAGTTGGAATATTTGTTTTTGCAGGAACAGCATTTTTGGTTGCAGTCCTGTATTTTATTGGAAGCAAAAGGAATATGTTTAGCTCAACAATTTCATTGAAGGCTAATTTTACAGACGCGCAGGGCTTAATGACCGGAAATGCTGTAAGGTTTTCAGGTATTAATATTGGAGTAGTCAAATCAGTTAATATTCTAAATGACACAACCATTCAGGTTTTAATGGAAGTT
>JBFWYJ010000098.1:0-9803 GCA_050186555.1 Bacteroidia bacterium | reverse complement strand
AATTATAAAACACCAAATCAGTTCATTAAAGATTTTAACGAAAATGAATTTATTTTAAATGAAAAAAATATCGAAAATTTAACCGAACTTTGTCAAACCGTGTCCGATTTATAGGGGGCTAGAACAACATGCCGGCAATTCTTCAAAAAATGTTCGACAATGCTAACTTAAAATACACCGTTTCTCAATCAACATTCGCCGGACAATCATTACAAGGGCATCTTAATGACATGATAGATTCAGTATCAAATGACGTAATCTGGACTCATTCAAAAACTATCGGGGATACAACTGAGACTGAGAAAGCTTTGTATTCTAAAAAATGGGATTACGTTGTTTTACAAGAAGGTACGGTTAGACTTCTTATCCCTGAAGTTAAAATCCGAAATGTAATTCCCTCAATTCAAGCTATTAAAGACAAAATAAAGGGTGGCAAGACTGAATTCATTCTTTTTAAAACATGGGCTTCTCTTGACAGTTTTCCGAAACAATATTGCTATCCTTCACGCGTAGTTAATAAATCTATCAAAAAAGAAAAATGTTGCTCTCCAATTATGCAATCATTTGAAGAAGAAACTACACTAATCAATTCTAGTTACGACACAGTTGCTGCTGTTACGGGTATGACGACTTTGCCAATTGCAAACTGCTTCGCGGAGATAGTAAAAGGCCATCCGAATATTAATCTTTACGACGACGAAAGCCATCCATCCAAATTAGGTTCGTATCTTAATGCTTGTGTTTTCTTTAAATATTTCGCAAAACAAAAAGCATCTACAATAAAGTATTACGCGGACATTGACAAGAGTATTGCAGTAACAATTCAGAGCGTTGTAGACAAAAATTATCCATGATTCTAAATTTAAACTGTGTGTTAAAAACTACCAAGAACACATAGTTAGAGAACAGTGGTGCTCTTGGTTGAAAATATTATCTTTTTTTAACAGCGGACATTTGCATTCGCATTAACAAGTTCCCTTGTTAAACAATAAATTTTATAAATTAGGTAAATAATTTGAAGTGCTATGACATTAGACATTAGAAAGATCTGGATATCGACCAATAAAGTGCTGACAAGAATAAATATATTTTTTCTTCAAGTAATATTAATGTCGCCTTTCGACCCAAAAAAATTCACTGACAGAAAAATTCCAGTTGTCTTTAATATTCTCCTCTTGCTAATACTTGGGGCAGTATTATTTATATTAACATATGGAGCGTATAGACAAGCGAATTCATAAGTAAACCGGAAATTTTTTTGGAGACACAAGCACTACAACCAATAGTTGTCGGAATACAACGAAAAGTAGTGTGAAAACAACTGATAGTAGCGTGCTTTATTTGCATAACGACAATAGTACTCAATAACTTTGTGGCATCACAAAAACAAAATAATAAGATGCTAAATTCAAAATCAATTGGCAGCAAAATTACTGTCGCAAGAAAGAAAATGAGTCTTTCGCAAGCTGAGCTTGCACAGAAAGTTTCAATCAGTCCGCAAGCAGTAGGTAAATGGGAGCGTGGTGAATCTATGCCTGACATTTCTACATTAAATAGACTTGCTGAGATTCTTAAAGTCGACCTCAATTATTTTTCTGATACTTTTCAGGTAAATGAAATGGAAGCTACTGTTCAGGAAACATTTAACAAGGAGACAGTTGGGGCGCCAACTCCAAAGTCCGGAAAGAGTTTTGACTGGAATTGGGATATGTCTCAGGGAAACTGGGTTGACGCTGACTTTTCAGGCTTAAAGAATTTGAAAGAGAAGTTCAGTTCTTCAAATATGAAAAACTGTAAATTCATGAATTCGGATTTATCGGGACTGATTCTAGGAAAGAACAATATTGAAATCTGCGATTTTTCAGGTTCAGACATCAGAGACAGTAAAATTCAATTCTCGAACCTTGCAAACAACCAATTCAATAAATGTTCATTTATTGATGCTGAAATTTTTAAAAGTAACATTGAAAAATGCGACTTCTCTGAGGCAGATTTTTCCGGTGCAGAAATTCAGGAATCAAATTTGGAGAACGCCATCCTAAATGAAGTTGTTTGGAAGTACACGAAATTTTATAAATCAAGCATAAGTAATGTTGTTTTTACAGGAACTATTGAGGACTGTCATTTCGAACACTGTTCATTTTATGGAGTTAAATTTCAGGACGCAACAATTTTAAACACCTTTTTTAAGTATAATGACAGATTTAAAAAAGTGCAATTTATTAATTGCAAGGTGGACAAGATTACCTTTGCATTTTTGAAAAATAATCAGGCAAATTTGACTGGAGTATCAGTTGTAGGATAAAAATAAGCCATAAGGGAAACTACTTATTAGGAAGGCGAAGAAGCGATGAATGAGTCAAAAATGAAAAAGTTCCCACCGGGAACGCTATCAAATGATTAATTCAGACGGATTGGGGTGTTGTCAGGTGAGGTGGACAAGTGTATGTTTGTTGGACCTGGTAATGAAGTACATTTATCATAAAATCCGCCGCCGCGGATTATTTTGCACCTCACTAATAAAGATTTATCTTTAAATAAAGGTTTGTGGTTAAGACAGATAGTACTTCGATAGTGGCGGCAGAGCATTCCTAGTCTTTCTTGCAAAACGTTACACCAATATTGAAAATAACACTTAATATTTTTATAATCTTAGGTTCGAAATTATTTTTTGGACAAGTAAACGACAATTATATAAAGTATTACAATTTATGCAATAGTGGAGACAAAGAACTCTATTACAAAAATTATCAAGCTGCGCTCAATTATTACGACTCTGCTTTTAAATGTGTTAAATATTCTCATAGCTTTAATTTGGAAAAAGCTGCAATAGCAGCGACGAAAGCAAATAATAAGGATAAAGCAACGCAATATCTTCGACAGGCTATATTAAATGGTAAAAGCGCTGAAATTTTAAAAGACAAAAAATATAGAAAATTAAAACACTTTGACAAATTTGTTGATCTAAAGGACAGTGCGAAAATTCATGAAAGTAATTTTAGAAAGCGCATAAATACAAAGTATGCAAGAGAAATTGATAGTTTACAATTCATCGACCAATATGTAATTCGAGGCAATAAGTTTTTCAAAAATCATTTCTATTTTAATCCGGACACAATATCTAACAAAAGTAATTTGGACTCCATTGTTTTTAGTCACCTTTTAAGTTTAATAGAAAAATATGGTTTTCCGTCTGAGAGAGTTGTAGGCCCAAAAGGTTATGAGAATGTTTACATAATTCTTCATCACAACGTAAGACTTCCTCAAAACAGCAAGTATATAGAAATGGTAACCAATGCCCTTCATAATGGAGAATATCTACCTGAGAACTTTGCCTGGATGTATGATCAAAGTAAAGAATTTAAAAACGAAAAACCCTTTTTCTATTATGGTAGTGCTAACCCAACAAAATTATCACAAAGTGAAAGACAAGAAATTGAAAAAAACAGATTTGAATATGGGGTAAAGCCAATTGAGTCAACTCGAATTAAAGTCATCGGAAAAGTGCTAATTCAAAGACAATTATGGTAACAGCACTACTTGTAACACGGGGCATTAACACCATTGGGCGCCCGCCTGACCGGACGGGCAGGAAGCGCACCAGTTCGGACTAAACAATTGCCGCTTCCCTCCTTCGTTTCACTGCGGCCGGCAGGCGCGAAGAAAATTTGCCCTTAAGATTTCCTTTTGTATCTTTAAATAGGTCGGCAAGCCAATGTTTTGATCTTGCCTGCCGCAGAAGCAAAAACGCTCATTAATTAAAAACCAATAGAATGGAACAGTTTAAAACAGAATTTACATTGAACCAAATTCAAGAAGCACTTATGAAAGTTAAGACTGGTGCGGATTTTCCGCAATTGGTTCAAGACCTTAAGGCAATAGGAGTGACACATTATGACAACTATGTTGCAGATGGAAAAACAAAATATTACGGGGCAAATAACTTTGTTCTTGAAAGTGAGTCTAAATATCCTGTGATTAATATTAGTGAAGAAAGTTCTGCAAGCAAATTAAAGCATTCGATTAGTATTCATCAGCAGGGGCAAACAGACTACCCAACTTTTTGTCAGGAGGCCGCAGCCGCAGGAGTTGAGAAATGGACAACGCATATGATCGAAATGACGGTTACGTATTTTGATAAGAAAAACAACAAGCTGACGGTTGAGCCAATACCTAAACCTTAATATTAATCAAGGTAGCATTGTTATGAAATTGCTTCTTTGCAAAAGCGGGACATTGAGCCTGTCGAAATGCGCCGCCTGTTAGAATTGATTAGTTTTTCCGGAAGGAATATTTCGACGGGCTTGTCCTATGCGATTGAGTACCGCTTATTTCAAACTTGGATTAGCTACAAACAAAAAAGGCTCCCAATTGGAAGCCTTTTCAGAGATAAAGTGTTTTTTAAGCTTTCATTTCGCTTAAAACATTGTTCATATTTCTTACGGCTTCTGCACTCTTGTTAAATGCTGCTTGCTCTTCTGCGTCTAATTTATAATCAACGATTTTTTCCCAACCGTTTTTTCCAATTACCACCGGCACACCTAAACAAATATCTTTTTGTCCGTATTCTCCGTCTAAATAAACACAACAAGGGTAAATCTTTTTCTGGTCATTTAAGATAGAATCAACTAATGCAGCTACGGAAGCACCTGGTGCATACCAAGCTGATGTACCCAACATACCCGTTAAAGTTGCACCACCAACCATTGTGTCGGCCGCTACTTTCTTTAGCGCATCTTCTTTCAAAAACTGAGAAACAGGAACACCATTGTAAGTTGCTAATCTTGTTAATGGAATCATGGTAGTATCACCGTGTCCGCCAATTACTGTACCGTTAATATCACTTGCAGGCACATCCAATGCCATTGATAAATAACATTTGAATCTTGAGCTGTCTAGAATTCCGCCCATACCAATGATTCTGTTCTTCGGTAATTTAGTTTCTTTCAATGCTAAGTATGTCATTGTATCCATTGGGTTACTTACCACAATAATAATGGCATTTGGAGAATGTTCTAAAATACTGTTAGATACATTTTTCACAATTCCGGCATTAATACCAATTAGTTCTTCTCTTGTCATGCCCGGCTTTCTTGGAATACCACTGGTAATAACAACTACATCACTGTTTGCTGTTTTTTTATAATCGTTTGTACTTCCGGAAATTCTGGTATTAAATCTATTTAAAGTTGCAGTTTGCATTAAGTCTAAAGCCTTGCCTTCTGCAAAATTTTCTTTAATGTCTAGAATAACCACTTCACTTGCAATGCGGTTAAGTGCAATGTACTCTGCACATGATGCGCCAACATTTCCTGCGCCTACTACTGTTACTTTCATTTTTATATTAATTATTTAGTGATTGAATTTTAAAGTATAAAAATAGATAAAAACATGAAATAAAATCATTTCCTGCGTTTTATCACTTTTTCTGCTGCTTCAATAATGTTTTTACTGTCTAATCCGTATTTAACCATTAATTCATCCGGTGTTCCGCTTTCTCCGAAACTGTCGTTAACTGCAACATATTCTTGGGGACAAGGATTTGTTCTTGCTAAAAACTGCGCAACACTATCGCCTAAGCCGCCATGTCTTTGGTGTTCTTCTGCAGTAACCACACAACCTGTTTTTGTGATGGATTTTAATATTGCATCCTCATCCAATGGTTTAATGGTATGAATATTAATTAAGTCAACACTAATGCCTTTCTTTTCTAATGCGTCTGCTGCTTCTATGGCTTTCCAAACCAAATGTCCCGTTGCGATAATGGTAACATCTTTGCCTTCATTCAAATGAATGGCTTTACCTATTTCAAATTTTTGATCGGCAGGCGTGAAATTACAAACCGATGGTCGGCCAAAACGTAAGTAAACCGGACCTTTATAATCTGCAATGGCTAAAGTAGCTGCCTTTGTTTGGTTAAAGTCACAAGGATTAATCACTACCATTCCCGGTAACATTTTCATCAAACCAATATCTTCTAAAATTTGATGCGTTGCACCATCTTCACCTAAAGTTAATCCTGCATGCGAAGCGCATATTTTTACATTCTTGTGAGAGTAGGCAATGCTCTGACGGATTTGGTCATAAACGCGACCGGTACTAAAATTGGCAAAGGTGCCGGTGAAAGGAATTTTACCGCCAATAGTTAAGCCGGCAGCAATACCCATCATGTTGGCTTCTGCAATACCCACTTGAAAAAATCTTTCAGGATGTTCTTTTTGAAAAGCGTCCATTTTTAGGGAACCGGTTAAATCTGCACAAAGTGCAACAACATTTGGGTTTGTTTTTCCTAATTCACTAAGTCCGGCACCGAAACCGGATCTGGTATCTTTTTTTTCTTTACACTCAAATTTATTTAGCAACATCTCCTAGTATAATTGTAAGTTTATTTTATTTCCGCTGGTTATCACAATGTTTTTTTCTATAGTGCGAATGGTTTGTAAAGCATTCTCGTAACGAAAAACCACTTTGTACTTCCCGGGTTGTAAATATATCATTTCATTAGTAAGGTTCGAATTCAAGTTATAAACCCATTCTACATTTTTTCCATCATCAGCATAAATACTTCCGTAACCTTTGCCCATTGTTTTTGTCACAAGAATACCACTGGTTGGTATTTCAATGGTTTTCGTTTCGCTTTGTTTGATTTCAATATCATTTAATTTGATTCTTGGGAGGGTCAAAATTTCCACATCATATTTGCCTACGATAAGTTTTTCGGTGCTACCAAATTCCTTAGCAACCAAAGTATTCATATCACCGGCTTTTCTTACAACAACCAATGGATAATCATTTACTTCTTTTCCTTTTTGAATAAACTTTAAGTATCCCTGTGGAGCGTCCAAAGGAATAACATTATGCTTACCTCTGACTATTTTAATGTTTTTCTTTTTAACAGGAGGAATGGTATGTACTTCCAAATCATACATGATATCCGGGTCAAGCACTAATGTATCCGGATTGCCTGCGGAATTAATGGTGTGGAGATAATTATATTTGGAAACATTGGTGCCTGCCACATAAAAACTCATGGTAACATCAGTTTCAAGTGGTTTTTTATTTATATCTAATAAATCTACTTCAACAGTTGTTTGAGAAAGCGCCTCTGTAATAACCAGTTTTAAAACATCTTTGAAATTTAATTCATTGCTCACGTCATAGAATTTTCCCATGCATGCAAAGACATCTGCAAAATTGACATCCAGTCCGACACCAATTACAAAAGGTTTTAAAAAGATGCTTTTCTTTTGAAGTTCGATGGAAACTTCGCATGGATTGCCGCCACATTCTTCGATACCATCGGTAATTAATATCACAATGTTTCTGCAATTATCGCAAGGTGTAAAATCTTTGGTGCACTCACCTAAACTGTATGCAATTGGCGTAGTGCCGAGCGGCTCCAGTTTCTGAATTCTGTCTTTTACTTTTTGAAAATTCTTTTTTACCGGGGCAAATGGCACTTCCAGTTTACTGTCCTTGCAATTTCTTTCCGGTTTAAAAAAAGTTGTATGCCCGTAACAGCGTAAAGCAATTTCAAGATTCTCCTCGTTTTTTAAACTATCCAGAAAATCAGCCATTACTTTTTTAGCCACATCAATTTTCACGTTGCTGCTCCAGGGAGCATACATACTGTAGCTGTCGTCGAAAATAAAAAGTATGCGGTTAGTGATTTGGGAAGTTAGAAATTGGAACGACGAAGTAAGCAGGATGAGAAATAAAAAATATTTTTTCTTTAATGCCAATAGTCGTAATTCGTTCTTCCTAATTCAAACTTTGTTAATAGTCTCCTATAGTTTCAGGAAGTTGGTCAAGAGCCTTTTGCAATTGTTCATCATTAGGCGCAGAGCCATGCCATTTGTGTGTACCCATCATGTAATCAACGCCCATTCCCATTTCTGTATGCATCAAAATAATTACAGGCTTTCCTTTACCTAAATGAGCTTTGGCATTATTTAAACTTTCAATTACTGCATCCAAATCATTTCCATTTGGATTTTCCAGAACAGTCCAGCCGAAAGCTTCAAATTTTTGTTTGAGATTTCCTAAATGTAAAACATCATCTGTGCTACCGTCAATTTGTTTTTTGTTATAATCAACCGTCGCAATGTAATTATCAATCTTATTAGCTGCAGCATACATAGCGGCTTCCCAAATTTGACCTTCCTGTAATTCACCGTCACCATGTAATGAGTAAACAATGGACTTATCTCCGTTTAATTTTTTAGCAAGTGCTGCACCGATGGCAACACTCATGCCTTGTCCTAATGAACCGCTGGCAATTCTTATTCCGGGTAACCCTTCGTGCGTAGTTGGATGACCTTGTAAACGAGTATTTAATTTTCTAAAAGTGGCTAATTCTTTCACAGGAAAATATCCGGAACGAGCAAGCGTACTGTAATAAACGGGAGAAATGTGCCCGTTGCTTAAGAAGAAAATATCTTCACCTTTTCCATCCATGTTGAATTTTTCGGGATTGTGATTCATAACCACTTTGTGCAATGCAACAAAAAATTCTACACACCCTAAAGAGCCGCCCGGATGTCCGGAACTCACCGCATGAACCATTCTTACAATATCGCGTCTGATTTGAGTACAAAGAGATTTTAATTCGGGACTAGCAGCCATTTTTATGAGATTTTAAGTGATAGAATAACGGTAAAGTTATAATAAAGTCACGCGCTGCACCCAAATGTTAAAAACAAAAAAATATGTTGAAAACTAAAACGGATTTTTTGATTCAAGCCCTCTAAAACCCTTGATTTTATTGATATATTTGCAGGTTGAGAATTAAAAGATGGCATTGAAATGTGGAATAGTTGGTTTGCCTAATGTAGGTAAATCAACACTTTTTAACTGTTTAAGTAACGCTAAGGCACAAGCGGCTAACTTTCCTTTTTGTACAATTGATCCTAACGTTGGAACGATAACTGTACCGGATGAACGATTGAATAAATTGGCAGATTTGGTTAAACCTGAGAACATTGTCCCAACTACTGTTGAGATAGTTGATATTGCAGGATTAGTTAAAGGTGCAAGTAAAGGAGAGGGCTTAGGAAATAAATTTTTGGCAAACATCAGAGAGTGTGATGCCATCTTGCATGTATTAAGATGCTTTGACAATGATAATGTGGTGCATGTTGACGGTAGCGTAGATCCGGTTAGAGATAAAGAAATTATTGATACCGAATTGCAGTTGAAAGATTTGGAGAGTGTGGATATCCGCGCAAAGAAAATTGAGAAGCAAGCAAAAACAGGCAATGATAAAGAAGCAGCAAGAACGTATCAGGTTTTGGTGAAGGTAAAGGAAACTTTGGAAGCTGGTAAATCTGCTCGTGCATGTGAATTGGATGAAAATGAATTGGAACTAATCAGCGATTTGCATCTACTTACAATCAAACCTGTTATGTATGTATGCAATGTAGATGAGGCTTCTGCTAAATCGGGTAATAAACATGTTGAGGCAGTTAGAGAAGCGGTAAAAAATGAAAATGCAGAGATACTGGTTATTACTGCTCAAATGGAAAGTGAAATTGCGGCATTAGAAACATATGAAGAAAAGCAAATGTTTTTGCAGGAATTAGGATTAGATGAGCCGGGGGTGAACAAATTAATAAAGGCAGCCTATAAGTTATTGAATCTTCAAACTTATTTCACTGCAGGTGTGAAAGAAGTAAGAGCATGGACAATTGAATAAGGATTTAAAGCACCACAAGCGGCAGGTGTAATTCATTCAGATTTTGAAAAAGGATTTATCAAGGCCGAAGTGATGAGCTACGCAGATTTTACCAATTTTGGCTCGGAAG
>JBFWYJ010000097.1:0-9822 GCA_050186555.1 Bacteroidia bacterium | reverse complement strand
TCTTTTACCCCTTTTGCAGCTATTTCTTTAGCGTTGTTAATGACATTTTCAATAGAATCACTTCTGCTTGCCCCTCTTGCAAGAGGAATGGTGCAAAAAGTACAACTATAGTCACAGCCATCCTGTACTTTTAAAAAAGAACGTGTTCGGTCTCCTATAGAATAAGCATCTACAAAATAATTAACAGAATCAATTTCACAATTTTGTATTTCTGCATGCGTATTTTTTCCTGAAAGATTGATATAATTTAAAAGCTTGAATTTTTCTGATGCTCCTAATACAACATCAACACCTTCTATTGAAGCAATTTGCTCAGGTTTTAATTGCGCATAACAACCAATTACTGCAACAAAACCTTCCGGATTTTGCTTTAACGCATTTTTTACAATTTGTCGGGTTTCTTTATCAGCATTTTCGGTTACAGAACAAGTATTGATTACATAAACGTCAGCCGGTTCATCAAAGGATTTTTTGATAAAACCTTTTTCGTTAAACAAGCGACCAATAGCAGAGGTTTCGCTGAAGTTTAATTTACAGCCAAGTGTATGAAAAGCCACTGATTTTGGGGTATCCGACATGGTACAAATTTAGTGTTTTTTAGGCGGATATTTTATAGTACTTTTGTTCTTTGATTTTAACATGGAATTATCGGTTTTAACAGCTATTTCGCCCATTGACGGTCGATATAGAAAAGTAACGGAAAGTTTAGATGCTTTTTTTTCGGAACATGCATTGTTTCGTTATCGTGTATTGGTGGAGGTGCGCTATTTTATAGCTTTGTCTAATTCCGGTATCAGGCAATTAACCAAAATTTCTAAGGAGCAAGAAAAAACGTTGAAGTCGATTTATGAAAATTATACCCTTGAAGATTCAAACAAAATTAAGGAGTATGAGAAAACTACTAATCATGATGTTAAAGCAGTTGAATACTTTCTAAAAGACAAGCTCAAAGAATTAAATTTATCTGATAACCTTGAGTTCATACATTTTGGCTTAACATCTCAAGACATTAACAACACAGCTATTCCATTATCTTTAAAAGAAGCAACTGAGAAGGAATTGATTCCTACTTTGAATGAAATAATTTCTGAGTTAAAAAAGCAAGCGAAGGAATATGAGCATATTCCCATGCTTGCAAGAACGCATGGCCAGCCGGCTTCTCCAACCATGTTGGGTAAAGAGTTAATGGTTTTTGTAGAAAGACTAGAATCGCAGTTGACAATTTTAAAAGGAATTCCATATAGTGCAAAGTTTGGTGGGGCAACAGGAAATTTTAATGCGCATCATGTCGCATTCCCGGAAATAGATTGGATAGAATTTGGTAACAAGTTTGTTGATGAAGATTTAGGATTAAAACGCTCACAATTTACAACCCAAATTGAGCATTACGATAATTTGGCGGCGTGGTGTGACTGTGTTAAGCGAATTGATACGATATTGATTGATTTATCCAGAGATATCTGGACATACATTAGTATGGATTATTTTAAGCAAAAATTAAAAGCAGGCGAGGTTGGTTCTTCTGCTATGCCGCATAAAGTGAATCCTATTGATTTTGAAAACGCGGAAGGTAATTTAGGAATAGCCAATGCAATATTGGAGCATCTCGCTGCGAAATTGCCAATCTCAAGAATGCAAAGAGATTTAACTGACAGCACTGTTCTAAGAAATTTAGGTGTGCCTTTTGCACATATAGTGATTTCTTTGGCTAGTCTTAGGAAAGGATTAGGAAAATTAATTTTGAATGAAGCTTCTTTTAAGAAAGATTTAGAGCAGAACTGGGCAGTTTGTGCGGAAGCAATTCAAACAATTCTTCGCAGAGAAGGCTATCCCAAACCTTATGAAGCATTAAAGGACTTAACCCGTACCAATGAATTAATTACGCAAGTAACACTACATGCTTTTATTGACACATTGAATGTCTCGGCAGAAGTGAAAAATGAATTAAAATTAATTACGCCACATAATTACACAGGTGTTAATCCAAAATTTTAAGAATGAAGAAAGTTTGGACTTATTTATTGAATAAAGAGTTGTCATCAGAAATACTTGATGATATTTTATCTAAAGGACAAACGTTTGTTGCCAATTGGAAGGCACATGAAATGCCATTGGATGCTACATTTGAGATTTATAAAAACAGAATTATTATTGTTAAAGTAGACGAGTCCAAATACAATGCCAGTGGATGCAGTATTGATAAGCTGCTTGCATTGATAAAATCATTTGAGCAAGAATTTAATATTGAATTATTAAACCGTTTATTGGTTGCTTATAACAATTCTGAGAATATCGCAGTAGTTAGTTCTTCACAAGTAAAAGAGAAATTAGAATCCGGAGAGATGACAGCTGATACAATGATATTTGATTTATCCGTTTCCACTAGTGAAGCGTTAAAAGATTGGCAAAGGCCTTTAAAAGAAACTTGGCTTAAGAAATATTTGAATTAGCGTAATTTCTTATTTTTTTTGTGGCGTTCCTTGTCTCTTTCTGTCTTCTTTTTTAAATTCTTTTGAAAAGCTTTTTCTAAATTGATTCCTGTTTGATTTGCAAGGCAAATGAGAACAAATAATACATCGGCCAATTCTTCTTCAAGCTTTTTACTTTTGTCACTTTCCTTATTGCTTTGTTCACCGTATTGACGTGCCATGATGCGCGCCACTTCACCAACCTCTTCCATAAGAATGGCAGTATTGGTTAGTTCATTGAAATAACGAACACCGTGTTCTTTAATCCAGGCATCAACGATTTTTTGAGCTTTTGAAATTGAAATATCAGGCACGCGGTATAAATTGTTTAATATTGTTTTTATCTAAAGCATTTTTGATTTCACCTGTTAAGCTTGTTTGAAGGTCAACATTGTTCGCATAATCACAATAAGGTTTAATATTGATGTGTATGGCACCATTGGCAACATTGGTTAAAACGAGCATTGGTTCCGGGTCTTTTAATACCAATGGGTGATTAACAACTATTGGTTTGATAATAGAAAAAACTTTTTCTGTGTCATTATCAGTGCTTAATGTTAAAGGAATATCAATGCGAATTATCCCTGCTTTGGAAATGTTAATGATGGTGTTATTAGATAACATACCGTTTGGCAGGATGATGGTTCGTTGATCAAACGTTCTTAGTATGGTATTGAATATTTGTATTTCAACAACCTTTCCGGTTTGTCCGTGAGCTTCAATGGTATCATCAACTTTGAAGGGTTTAAAGATTAAAATCAAAACACCGCCTGCAAAATTTGCCAAAGAACCCTGTAATGCCAAACCAATTGCTAAACCGGCAGCCCCCATGATGGTTACAAAACTGGTAGTGCCTATGCCTATCATTCCGGCTACGGTAACAAACAGGGTAACTTTCAAGCCAATGGAAATTAAACTCTTTAAGAAACTTTTAAGGCTAACATCCATCTCTTTCTTCGTCATAGCTTTCTCTGCAATGTTTGCTACACGTTTAATCAGCCATAGGCCAACAAAGAGAACCACAAGCGCCAGAATCAATTTTGGTGTAAAATCAATTATGACTTCAATGAACTTATTAAGGTATTTATCTAGGTATTGCTGCATTAATCAAATTTTGTATTTTTATCCTATGTCGAATGCAAAGCTACAAAAAATGGTTAAATACTTTTTGTTTACAGCCTTGTTGTTTACAGGATTATTGCAATCGCAGTCTGATACCGAGGCAACTATTATTAAAAACAGAGAGTACAAGAATTATGACAGCACCAGGTACACAAAATTCGAAAGAGTATTAATCGTTGGTATTTTTCAGCAATACAGAACATTTGAAACAAACATATCTCAGAAATTTGACGAAGTAAGAGACTCGCTGGGACTAACCAGTTTAAATTATATAGCAGAATCAAACTTCACGGGTGGGGTGGTGTTAAGTTATGACAAGTTTCAATTAGCGTTTGGCACAAGAAATAAACCACAGGAAGATAATGAGGGCAGAGGTTATACGAAGATGTTTAATATCGGTCTAAATGTTGGCGACAATCGTTGGATATCAGAAACATATTTTAGAAGATTTAAAGGTTTTTACAATGATAATCGTAGGGTATTAGATTCTACTGATCAAGCGAAACCTAATTATTTCTATTTACTTCCGGGTTTAACAAGTCAGTTGTTTTCATCCAGATTTATGTATTTTACCAATTACCCAAATTTTGCTTATAAAGCCGGCTTTGGTTGTAATTTCAGGCAATTGAAATCCTCTGCCACCTGGATTTTGGGAGGAAGCATCAGTCACTATAGTTTTTACAATGACAGTTCAATCGTTCCGTTAAAATCCCGTCCTTTTTATAATGACTATGCCAATATGAGAGGATTTAATTCTTTGAATTTTGCCTTTAATGCAGGAGCAGCTGCAACATTGGTTTTATTCAAAGCCTGGTATGCCAGTTTGTATTTTACAGTTGGTCCGGAACAACAATGGAGAAATTATGATTTTACCACAAATCACAGAAAGCTTTCATATATATCATGGAGTGGAACCGGCAGGTTTTCAATGGGTCTGAATATGAAAAGATTCTACATGTATTATTGTTTTACTAACGATTATAATTTATATGATAGCGGTACGCCAAAGAATAAAACCGTTGAGTTTCGTGTAAATTCAATTACAAACAATTTCACCTTAGGTTGGCGCTTTAATGTAAAGACACCTAAATTTTATGAGAAGTTTATGGAAACGAAATTGTATAGTAAACTATAATTAAATTTTATTTAAAATTTCTGCCGCCGCCTCCAATGTTTCTTCTTTTTTCGCAAAACAAATTCTCAATAGTTTATTATCCGTTTTATTGGTGTAAAATCCGGAAAGAGGAATAGTAGCGATTTTGTTTTCAATCGTTAATTTTTTGGCCATTTCGCTGTCGGATAAATCTGAAATGTTTTTATAACTGACCAATTGAAAATAGGTGCCGGCACATTTTTCTGGAACAAATCTTGAATCTTTGATTAAGTTTAAAAAGTAATCCCGTTTTTTTTGGTAAAAGGTTTTTAATTCGAGGTAATTCTTTTTGTCTGATAAAAATTCTGCTATTGCTAACTGTAAAGGATGATTAACAGCAAAAACCAAAAACTGATGCACCTTTCTGAATTCCTTCATCAGGTATTCAGGTGCTGCCACGTAACCGATTTTCCAACCTGTAGTATGAATGGTTTTACCAAACGAAGAGATAAGTAAACTTTTATTTTTTAAAGAAGGATATTTTGCAACACCTTCGTGCGTCGCGTTATCGAAAACCATGTGTTCATACACTTCATCGCTGATAATTATAATGTCTTTATTGGCAACCATTGAATCAAGCTTTTTCAAATCAATTGAAGATAAAATACTACCACTCGGGTTATGAGGGGAGTTGATAATGATCATTCTAGTTTTATCGGAAATTTTTTCTTCAACCAAATCCCAATCAATGGAAAAACCCGGGTACTTCAATTCAATAGGAATTGGAATACCGCCATGTAATTCAATCGCGGGAATGTAGCAATCGTAGGCAGGTTCGAAAACCAGAACTTCATCACCGGGATTGATAAAGGCAGCGATACTGGTGTAGATACCTTGTGTAGCGCCTGCGGTAACGGTGATTTCAGTTTCAGTATTGTAATCAGCGTTATAGCAAGTTTTAAGTATTTCAGAAATGGTTTCACGTAAAGATTGGATACCGGTCATTGGGGCGTATTGATTCTGACCATCCCTCATGTACTTAGCAGCTAATTCAATAAGCAGGGGATTGCATTCAAAATCAGGAAAACCTTGAGAAAGATTGAGCGCATGGTGTTCTTTGGCCAGGGCACTCATAACGGTAAAAATGGTCGTGCCAACATTAGGTAACTTGCTGTGAATCTGCATGATTTTTGTGTGGTTTTAAGCTACAATATCTGAAAAAATTGTTATTTTTGCTATCCGTTCTTAAATTGTCATGTTAACGCCAAGGCGTGAAAAGGCAAGGCTGAGCAAGAAAAGCTCCGGAAAAAAATAAAAAGTAAAAAGGTCCTGCCTGTCCGAACACATAGTGGGCGGATGGCCGCCTAACAACGCAAAATCAACGGTAGGTAAAAGTTGCAGGCTGATCAAGAAAAGCTACGAAAAAAAAAAAAGTAAAAAGGTCCTGCCTGTCCGAACACGTAGTGGGCAGATGGCCGGGTAAAAGAGGGTCCTGCCTGTCCGAACACATAGTGGGTGGATGGCTGCCTACCTACGCTAAAGCTACGGCAGGTAAAAGTGGCAGGCTGAGCAAGAAAAGCTCCGAAAAAAATAACAAGTAAAAAGGTCCTGCCTGTCCGAACACGTAGTGGGCGGATGGCCGGGCAAAAGAGGGTCCTGTGGCCGAGTGGCTAGGCTGAGCTCTGCAAAAGCTCCTACAGCGGTTCGAATCCGCTCGGGACCTCTAAAAACCCCTGAAACCCCAGTAAACACTGGGGTTTCGCATTTAGGGTTAAACATAGGTAAAACATTTGCCATTGTTGATAAATTTCACTCTAAAACTTTAGTTTTCCTTCCTTTTTCCCAAGCCATACTTTGTCTAGGCTTCATAGTGGGTTAAAACCTTCCCCTTCCTCCTTTTTAAAGAAAAATAAAGCAAAGAATTACACTTGGGCGCATACCCGTTGACGTTTGTAAAACGCGCTTTTTTCCAATCTAATTTTGTCTTGTCAAATGAATTCTATTCGCGATATGAATGAATTGATCTTACTGAAAAAGCTACTGCAGGGCTTGGAGGTAAGCATAAATGTAAAACTTAAAATCACTAAAAAAATGGCAAGACAAAAAGGAGTCATCAAGCTGAAAGGGAAGATCGGAGATCTTTCTTTTTACAAAACGCAGGACGGCCATTTAGCACGCGAAAAGGGCGGCGTTGACGCTGAACGTATCGCAAACGATCCGGCGTTCGTTAGAACGCGCGAGAACGGTGCTGAGTTTGGTTCCTCTGCTACTGCCGGTAAAACTGTCCGCACTGCCTTATTTTCGATGTTACAGACTGCTTCTGATAATCGTGTTGTATCACGTTTAACTAAAGTGATGACTGAAATAAAAAACCTTGACGCTACAAGCGCCCGTGGTTTACGAAATGTAGGTGTTGCGATTGCATTGCCCGCAGCAAAAGCCAAGTTGAAGGGCTTTAACTTCAATAATAAAGCGATACTTGGAAGTATACTTTTCAATCCGTACGCGGTGAATACCGGTACCGGAGTGATCACTATCAACGGACTTGTTCCGATTGATGAGATCGCCTATCCTCCAGGAGCAACTCATGTTACTTTAAAAGGTGCATGGGCGCGCATCAACTTCGCCACCGGTGCGATACAGGTGTTTAACTCTAACGTTGTGAACTTACCAATAAACGGTGTATCAAACAACGTTGTGCTAACACCAACTGGTGTACCGGCAGGTGCGGGAACAGACATCTATCTTTTGCAGATAGAGTTTTTCCAAATGGTAAACTTGGTTCAGTATTCACTTAAAAACGGCGCTCACAATGCTTTGGCAATTGTTGAGGTTGCATAGGAGGAAAATACAATGGACAAGTTAAAACCAGCAGGAGAAATGAACGTTGTAGAACGTTTATGCGCTCCAACTCCGAAGTTCTTTAAAAAGCTGCGTACTGTTGGTTTGATACTAGCTGCTGCAGGTGGCGTATTGGTGGCAACACCAATCGCCTTACCAGCGGCAATAGTAGCAGCAGGCGGTTACCTGATTGTTGCGGGAAGCGTAGCGACTGCAGTGAGCCAGGCAGCAGTTGAAGGATGTGAGGATAAAAAAAAAGAGTAGTAACAGTTAAAGTAATTATTAATTCAGGGAAGGAAACATTCACTGTAGAATTAGAAGTAACACTGTTTAGTGATGGAAAAGGCAAAACAATCTGCACTGTTGAGTGCAACAAAAATCTGGAAGATCCGGAAATAAAAAAGGCAGTAATGTTCGAGCTACTATCCAACACAAGATTGAAAAACTTCAAAGTGATTGAACCGGAACTATAAGAAAATTAAAATGGAAAACGAAAAATTAAATACCAGCCTCAAAGTTGTAGTTGAGGTAAAAGCAAAAAACTACGACACAAAAGGTGTAGTGACCGATGCAGTTGAAGCCGGAGCGAAGCTTACAAAAGCGGATGCGGGACGCATCTCGCAAAGTGATGAAGATTCGATCACGATCAACGCGACCAATTGCGGTACACCAACAATTGAAGCAAACTACCATTCAGTTTCGGTTGGTAAAGGAGAAGTAAAAACTGATCTTGAGATCGATCTGAAAGGCCAGACGCGTGATGTGAGCAATAACGGGCTCATTGACGCTATTGCCGCGAGCGCAAAGCTTAGCAAAGCAGACGCCGGCCGCGAATTGAATAAATCTATCGAAGACTGGCATCGTTTAAAAGCAGTGAAGAATTGCGAAGCGACTTGCTCAACAGTTGAAAGCTATTACAGCACCAAAACCAACGACATCTAAAATGAGCAGCAATCATCACATAGGAGGAGGTACAATCCTGGGCACTGTTTCCGGCACGGCGTTAACCGTAGTGGTGAACATTGGTTCATCCGACATCATTAAAACAGTTGTTCTAGCGGCTTTAGGAGCTGCGGTAAGCTTTTCTGTGTCGTTGCTGTTGAAATGGTTAATCAAACCACGAAAGCGTTCCTGATGGATAAAAATCAGGTTCTGAAAGCCGCCCTAACAAGGCGGCTTTTTTGCTATATTTATTGCTCGAAATACAGAAGGAAAATGTCTTATTATAACAAACGCAGTGATTGCCTAAATTGCGAATCTAAGATTGATATTGCGGTATTTAATTACTCAACGGGAAAATATGGCCAGCCTCTTTGCAAGAGTTGCCAAAACTGGTTTCATGGAATAATCAAACATACAACAGCTACCGACACTTCCATTACCCTTTATTTTGCATTAAAGAAACTCGGTGTTCCAGCAATACTTGAAAGTAACGATGGACACAAAACAATTGATATTTCCGTACCGGATGCTAAAGTGCATATTGAAGTTGATGGAAAACATCATGTGCATAATTCTAAACAAGCCCTTAGTGATTTACAAAGAACCTTTCATTCACTGCGTGAGGGTTTTTATACATTAAGAATTCCAAATTCGTTAATTATAAGTAATCTGGATCAAGCTGCAAAGCTTGTGACAGATTGTTTAATTGAGAATCGAGACAAAAACAGGACCTATAAGAAATCTTACCAAGATGAAGAACCGGGTTACTGTATACGTTGTGAAGAGGAAATAGATTTTGATCCTGACAAACCTTTATGTTCTGAATGCTATTCAAGCTGGAATCGTTACAAAAATTATGATTATGAAGAGAACGTTTGTCACAGCTGCGGCGATAATGAATCTACCTCAATGGGTAGACCTCTCTGTTGGGATTGCTATAAAGAAAATAACTAGTTAACTAAACTTGCGTTATTACCAACCTATTATTTTCAATTTGAACACTAACGGTTTTACCAGAATTAAACCCAGCTTGTTTTAGCCATTGACCACACAAGCGAATTTCGGGTACAATAACATCTTTGCGATAGTTGCGGCGGTATTTTGGATACACTTTTAATTGCCTTTGATTTTTTTGATTTTGATTTTGCATATTTATTTGATTAAAGATTTACACACCATCCTTTTTAACTTTTGCTTTGCTATACTTAACTGCTTAAATGCTTACAAAGAAAAAACACAAAAACACCGAGCTAAAACCCGGCAGAAAAAACTAAAAAAGAAAGCAGTTTTACCAAGGCTGGGACCTGCGGTTGACAAGGTTTTTGCAATAAAAAATACTACCCGCCCTGATGATCA
>JBFWYJ010000096.1:0-9841 GCA_050186555.1 Bacteroidia bacterium | reverse complement strand
ATGATAAGGCCCTTTCTTATTACAACAAAGAACTTGAGCTTGGACAGAAGATAGGGAAAAAATCAATAATTGCAGAAGCATTGTATTTAAGTGCCGCAATGTACGGTACAAAAGGCGACTTAGAAAAGGAATTGGAATACGAGCTTAAATCCCTTGAAATATACAAGGAATTAAATAAGCTAAAATCTGTCGCACTTATCTTAGGAAATATTTCAAGTAATTATGCGGATAGAGGAGATTACAAAAAAGCTATTTCAACTTGTGAAGAAGCATTAGAAATTTATAAATCACTTGGTGAAGAGAATAAACAAACCTGGTTAACGCGTGCTATGGGCTCTTATTACTCTCAAATGGGTAACTACAATAAGGCAATTGAATTAATGAAAAAGGCTTATGAATTAGCAGAGAAATCTGAAATGAAGCAGTTGCTTTATAAAGCCGACATTTTGCAAGACATGTCAATTACATATGCGAAGATGAATAATTTTAAGAACGCTTATTACACTTATCTCGATTTCCAAGAACTGGAAGACAGTTTAAACAATTCAGAAAATAGAAACTTCTTACTAAGTCTTGAAGCGAAATATGAAACTGAAAAGAAAGAACAAGAAATAGCTTTGCTTAACAAAGATAAAGCCATGCAAGCAGGTGAAATAGAACGTCAAGCGTCTCAGAGAAAAGCGTTAATAATCGTTGTTGTATTGGTATTATTTATTGCAATTGGTTCAATTTGGGCATTTTTCAATAACCGAAAGAAGAGTCGCTTACTGTCACGCCAAGTAAATGAAATTAATATTCAAAATGAAATAATTAAAGAGAAAAACAAGGATATTACTGATAGTATCATGTATGCTAAGAGATTACAGGAAGCTGTTTTTCCACAAACAGACTTATTAAATCAATTTTTTGCAGAATCATTTGTTTTGTTTAGACCAAAAGATATCGTAAGTGGTGATTTTTACTGGTTTGAAAAAGTTAAAGACAAAACCATATTTATTGTTGGGGATTGCACTGGACATGGAGTTCCGGGTGCGTTTATGTCAATACTTGGTCATAATTTACTCAATCAAATTATTTTGGAAGAGAATATTTTGGAACCGGCTGAAATTCTTGAAACGCTTGACAAGAAAGTCATTTCATCCTTAAATAAAAAAGGAAGTAGCGAAAAATACAACGATGGTATGGATATTGGCGTTGTTGTTATAGACAGATCGAATAACAAATTACGTTATGCCGGCGCAAACAGACCTTTGGTAATTAAACGTGAAGGAGAAATAATAGAATTAAAACAGAATAAGTTTGCCATTGGAGGAATGCAATTGAGAAACCAAAAAGTATTTACACAACACGAAATTGAAACAAAGAAGGAAGACACTTTGTACTTGTTTAGCGATGGTTATTACGATCAGTTTGGTGGACCAAACGGAAAAAAATTAAAGTACAAAATGTTAAAAGACATGCTTGTTACTAACTCCGAAAAATCAATGCAAGAGCAGTTAACAATACTAAGTGAGAACTTTGAAAGATGGAAGGGAACCTTAGAACAAATAGACGACGTTTGTGTGATAGGTGTTAGAATTTAGATTACGATCATGAAAGACGATCAGCCTGAGAAAATCTGGAGCAGACTATCTAAGCTATATGAAGAGAAGTTCTTTCCTCTCTCTTTATACGATGAATCATATAATTTTTTAATTGAAAGATTCAAGGATAAATCACCAACTATTCTGGATCTTGGTTGCGGTCCAGGAATAATAAGCCATTATCTTTCAATCAGAATACCGGATAGCAAGGTTTATGGAATTGATTATTCCGATGAGATGATAGAAATTGCCAGAAAGCGAATGCCTGGAGCTAGTTTCAAATGCATGAATGTACTTGAATGGAAAGGATTAAGGAACTCGTTTAACCTTATCTTAATTGGATTTCTTTTTCCATATCTTAATAAGGAGCAAATTCGCGACTTGCTCAGCAAATGTTATTTGAGTTTAGAGGAAGGTGGGATTATCTATCTGAGTTTCGTTCCCGGTAAAGAAACAGATTCAGGACCCAAAACAGGAAGTACTGGAGATACTCTGTATTTTAATTATTTTGAAACTGATTATATTATTCATAATTCAGATATACTCGGGTTTAAACTATTAAAACAATTTACATTAGACTATCACAAAGAAAATACTATTGAAAAACATTGCGTTTTAATATTTAAAAAATGAGTATTATAAAATTGATAGATAAGAAAAAAGGCTCACACAAGTGAGCCTTTTTTTGACAAATCCTGATAATTAAGGAAGCGTAATTGCATAGGTAACACCATTAATTGTAACGGTTGCATTAAAATCACATCCCCCGCTACCATAATCAAAATATCTAGTTGGTCTGGTTCCGGGAGTATAGTTTAATTTTCCCTTGATAAAAGGGTGCCTGTATGGTTGCAAAGCGCTCGGTGTGCAGGTAAAATCTCTTTCCAAATCAATTGCAGTAACGGTATAACTTTCTCCCTTAGCATTTGTTCCTGAAGCATTTCCATTAATTCTAACAATAGCTTTACTCCAGTCGATAGGTAATGTTTGTCCTTTATAACAATCCGGATTACTTGTATTAACAAGTTCTTTGGTTCTGTTACATACCCAGGTAATTGTTCCGCCATTATTTGGTTTAACCACAGATATGTTTGCAGAAACACTCCATGTAAGATTTACACCCGGATTAGTTCCTGTAGGAATACTATTTGTTGTTGTATTCGCAACTGACTTATTATTGATAGTAACTTGATAACCGTCTACTACATAATTCAATGCACTTATATTTACCTTAAAACCAGGGTTTCTATAATAAACAGCCGTAGTTGGTGTACTAGCAGAAATATCAAAAAAGAGCTTTCCTGTGCGCGTTCTTCCATCCTTTCCTACACATCCTGTCGTTCCAAAATCAACAGTAATTGTTCCAGAGCCGACACCGGAAACCGTTGCACAAGGGGCCATTGCTAATTCCACGCTACCTCCTCTGTATTCGGTTAAGGATCCGGTTTCAGCTAACTGACTACCCATAGAAGCCAAATCATTTGAGATTGTCTCCATGGTTGCGTTATCTTGAACGGTTTCTGTTTCTTTATCCGGTTCTTCCGCCTTCTTTGTTTCTCGTTTTTTACATGATGTTAAAGTAATCCCTGAGCACAATACAATTGCCCCTATCCAAATAATATATTTTCTCATAATCCTAGTTTTAATAATATTGACCATTAATAAACAATAAAGTTTAATCAAAGACTAAAATTATTAAAAAAAACTATATGCTTTTGTTAAAAGGAATGCTTTACATTTGTATGAAATGAAATCATTAGGGGTTCTAAATAAGTATTTTTTAAAATATAAATGGCATTTTTTGTTAGGCGTAATTTTTGTAACCCTCTCTACCCTGTTTAGATCGATTCAAGGTGTAATCATTCGCGATGGTACAAACGATGTTTTAACTGTTATTGAGACACAATCTGGTGAAAATGCTAAATTCCTATGGTTAGCTATAAAAATTATTGGTTTTGCTCTGGTAAGTGGCTTGTTCATGTTTTTGATGCGCCAAACAATCATCGTTATGAGCAGGCACATTGAGTATGATCAAAAAAATGAAATCTATAAGCAATACCAAAAATTAGATGTACAATTTTATAAAAGTACAACCACCGGAGATTTAATGAATAGAATTAGTGAAGATGTTAGTAAAGTAAGAATGTACACTGGTCCGGCAATAATGTATTTAGCAAATACCACTGTTACAATAATAACCGTGTTGATTTTTATGATCAATGTGCATGCTAAGTTGACGCTATTTGTACTTCTTCCTTTACCCTTTCTCGCATTCATTATATACAAAATATCAGACACAATAAATCGAAAAAGTAGAATCAACCAAGAGCAATTGTCTAAACTAACCAGTTTGGTTCAGGAAACATTGAGTGGAATACGATTAATTAAGGCATATGGAAAGGAAGATCATTTTGAAAATACACTTTCTTCCGAGGCTGATGATTATAAAGGAAAATCACTAAGCCTGGTAAGAACAGAAGCCCTTTTTGCTCCAACAATGCTCATGTTGGTTGCAGTAAGTACATTAATCACAATTTGGTATGGTGGAAAAATGGTGATTGAGAAAGAAATTAATTTCGGAAATATCACAGAATTTATTTTTTATATCTTCCAGCTTACGTGGCCATTTGCATCCTTGGGCTGGGTAATGTCACTTGTGCAAAGAGCTGCCGCCTCACAAACAAGAATAAATGAATTTTTACAATCTGAGCCAATAATTAAAAATTCCAATCAAGAGATTTATGAAATAAAAGGTGATATTGAATTTAGTAACGTAAGTTTTACCTATCCTGAAAATAATGTAACTGCATTAAAAAACATTTCATTTAAGTTAAATGCAGGCGAAAGCTTAGGAATAACAGGCGCAGTTGGAAGCGGTAAGTCAACAATTCTAAAATTATTGACAAGACAGTATGATGTTTCTTCGGGAGTAATATATGTAGATGGCAAACCTATCCAAGAGCATAATCTTGAGGTTTTAAGAAATCATTTCGGAATGGTTCCGCAAGAAGTAGTTTTGTTTAATGAATCTATCCAGAATAATATTTCTTTTGGTTTTAAGAAAGACAGCAAACATTCAGACGAAGAAATTATCGAAGCGGCTAAAAATGCACTTATTCATGATACTATTATTGGATTTAAAGATAAATACGATACAATTATTGGAGAAAGAGGCGTAACACTATCAGGCGGACAAAAACAAAGGTTGTCAATTGCAAGGGCATTAGTGGGAAAGCCTAATCTTGTATTGCTTGACGATTGTTTATCTGCGGTAGATGCTGAAACTGAATCGACTATATTATTAAATCTAAAGAAGGAACTTAATAGTAAAACTTCTATAGTAATTAGCCATAGATTATCCGGAATTAAAAATGCCACAAAAATTTTGTACCTAAAAGACGGTGAAATAATTGAATTTGGTAATCATACTGAGTTAATTAATGCCAAAGGTGCTTATTATAAATTGTATTCATTACAGAACAATTAAACTGACTAATTTTTCTATTAAAATATCTATTATTACTTTGTTGTTTTCTTCAATAATCTTTGGACAAAACAATGGTTCTTTTATTATTTGCCTTGGAATTGCACAAGATGGAGGCTATCCACACTTAGGATGTCAAAACAACTGTTGTAATATAGCTTGGGAGAATGATAGCAACTCTCGTTATATTGTCTCTTATGCTATAGCAGATTCTTTAAATAAAAAGTGGTATTTATTTGAAGCTACTCCTGATATTAAGAAACAGATAGAATTATTTAAAAGTAAAACAAATCAATATTATAATTATTTGCCTGACGCGATATTTATCACGCACGCCCACATTGGTCATTATACCGGATTGATGGAATTTGGAAGGGAAGTAATGAGTACAAATAATTTGCCGGTTTACGTACTTCCAAAACTTAAATCCTTTCTTGAGAACAATGGACCGTGGTCTCAATTGGTAGAGCTTCAGAACATTACTTTAAATAAGCTTTCTCAAAATATTGAATTAGAGTTAAACAATCATATTAGCGTTACAACCTTTACAGTTCCGCATCGAGATGAGTATTCTGAAACAGCAGGATTCCAAATTACATTTGGTAAAAAGAAGGCCTTGTTTATTCCTGATATTGATAAGTGGGCAAAATGGTCAGAATCAATAGTGGAAAAAGTTCGTGGTGTGGATTATGCATTTATAGACGCTACGTTCATGTCTATGATTGAGTTGAAAAATAGGAATATCAAAGAAGTGCCTCATCCTTTAATTTCTGAAACAATGGACTTATTTAAAAATGAGAGTTCTGAAACAAAATCAAAAATATATTTTACTCATTTTAATCATACAAATCCTGTATTGATTGATAGTAAAATTCGAGAAGAAATAAGACTGAATAATTTTAATTTATCAGAGCAGGGAAAACGCTATTATTAGTAGTTAGTATTACCTATACAAACTAACGTTACCTTTCTCTTCAAATTCTTCTCCATCTGACCCTTTTGCTTTTATAATGTAGAAATAGGTTCCAGCTGCACATTCTTTACCTGATAAATTCTTTCCATCCCAGCCAAAGTTGCCGGTTTCACTAGTTGTTTCATAAACTTTGTTACCCCATCTGTCATAAATTATCACGTAAACTTCCTTTAAATTTGAAGCACGCAATCGGAAAATATCGTTTGTGCCATCACCGTTAGGCGTAAATACATTGGGAATTTCCATTTTTGAAGGTAATTCTACAATGACAATTCTAATTGTTGTATCTACGCAACTTCCTTTCTGTACTTTTAAATAAACTGAATATGTTCCTGCCGAATTATAAATATGTCCCGCTGTTGTAGAATTTACAATTGTATTTGTAGCCGCGCCATCTCCATAACCCCAGGTTGAAATGATACTACTTGCGCCTGTACTTGTTGATGAATTATTAATAAAGGTAACATCCAACGGGGCGAAGCCTTTAGCAGGATTTGGTTCAAAAGAAGCTATTATCTGTCCACCAACAACAGAATAATCACCTTGATTTACACATCCATTAATTGTGTTTGTGACTGTTATGAAATAATTACCTTCCATATTAGTAACTAGCATTGAACTTGTAAGATTAGAAGTTAATGCTCCGGGTGGCACTGTCCACGAATAAGTGAAGCCAGTAGTTGCTCCAGATATGCTAGGTGTTAAAGCAACGGTTGGGTTGTTGTTGCAATCCAAAATAAACTCAGTTGCTCCAATAATTGCCGGTGGCGTTAAATCTGTTCCTACATTATAAGTTGCTTGTGATGTACATCCATTCACTGCGGATGTGCTTATCGCTGTATGTCCACCTGCAGCTGTGGTATTAAACTGTGTGCCCGGAACGCCTGATCCGCTTGGTGGATACCATATATAGGTTGGTACCAATGCTACCGCTAAACTTGGGGTGATAATCGGTACGATTACTACATCAGGATTCTTACAATTTATCACTGAGTTGGTTAAAGCACTTATGGTAAATCTTGGTACTCTTATATCCTGAAGGATTTGTACCGTTTTACTTGCCACACATTTGTTATTGTTATCCTGTGCTCCTACTGTAAATATCCCAACTGAGGTAATGTTATTGGTTGCCCCATTTACCGATGGTTTTATTGTTACTGTATTATTAGCTGTTGGGTTTACAGAATTTGAAGGGCTTGCAGGTACTGTCCATTGTATCGTGGCATTGGTATTACTGCTGATACCTTGCAACACCATTGTAGGGTCTTTACAGGTTAAGATACTCAAGGGTTGTATAAAATCTACATTTGGTGCAATGGTGTTTTGTATGATACTGATTGATTGACTTGAAACACAATCATTGGTTAAATCTTTTACATACACCACCCATATACCCGGTGTGATAATATTATTCTGGTTTGGATTCACCGTATAAACAGGTGTTGCTGTGGCCGGTGGTGGTACAAAAGCATAGTTTACAGGCGTATTTGGTACAGGTGAGGTTATAACACTTGTTACCTGCATACTGGTTATACTTGTTGTAGAACAGCCTATGGTAAAATTACTTGGTGAGGTGACTGTAAATACCGGTACACCTACGGAGGCTGTAACCTGAACAGACTTTGTGGATTTACAGCCTGTTAAGTTGTAAACCGACTCAAACCAATATATTCCAGGTGAGCCGGGTTGGAATATATTTATCGTTCCGCTTGGGGCTCCTACATAAACTGTATTTGTTCCTACTATTTGAAACCAATTGGTTGTAACGTTTGGTCCCAAATTGCTAGTACCGGTAAATGTGCTGGCAGCTACACTACAGGTTATATTTAATACCGTCGGTGTCAATGCAACAGTAGGCGAGGTAAAATCTTCAAATATCGTAAAAGTCTGTGTGTTGGTGCAACCTGTTGAACTACTTCCAACAACTTGTCCGCTACAACTTGAATTAAAATTATGACTAACGCCTGTTACTGTTGGTGAACACGAAGGAAACCAGGTGAAAGTTAATGGCACACCATTGGTAACACTTGTGGTTAATAAGACATTTGGATTGTTACAACGAATAGTATAATCATTACTTGGGTTAACTATTACAAATGTGGCGGGTTGAGGAATTGGCGCCACGCTAAAACTTGCAGTTGTAGTGCAACCATTGCTTGTAGTAATTGTTACATTGTTTATTCCGGGTGTTAATCCTGCAGCAGTTCCACTATTAACCGGCGTCATAGTTGAAGGAATTGGACTCCAATTTACTGTGTAGTTCGGTGAGCCAGGTGGATTAAAAGTAATATTTAAGTTTACACTATTGGTTACAATATTTGAGCAAGAAGCATTCATTACTAGCGGAGAACTTGATGGTGAAGGCAATACAGAAACTGTAGTAACGATTGAATGCGTAACAATATTACTCACCGAATTAGTACCGGTAATAAATAAGGAGTAATTTGTTGTTGTGGATGGTGAAACTGTAAAATTTGGATTACTTTGTGTTTGTCCACCCGGTTGAATTGAGTAACTCGTTCCGGTTAAATTGTAAGGATTTCCTATGCTAATAGTTGCTACTGCACCTTGGCAAATAGAAGTTCCATTATTTGCGGAACACATAAACGACGCCATGTCACTTTGTCCAGAGGTTGGACCTGGATTAATGTTTGCGACAGAAAAAGAAGTATTAGTTGAAAGATTAATTGCACCAAGTGTTCCATTACTTGCCGCGCCGGCAATTCCATATATAAAGCCATTTAGGCCCATACCTACTCCGCCCCAAGTTGAGGACGGTGTGAATAAAGCAATATTACTCGCAACAATAACGCCATTTGTGTCAATTTTATGAGTTTGGGTATAGAGATGGTGATCAAAAATATTATAAACAATATCAATAAATCCACCAGTGTTAGGAATCGGATAAGGTCCTTTAACAACTTGACAGTTGTTAATGTTAATACCTACCAGATTATTTCCATTCATCGCCCAGAATCTTCCAACATGATCTATGCAACCGTAAGCGCTTGTAAAACCTACATTACATATATTTGTAGTACCTCCTACTGCATCAAGTTTTATTAGATTAGAGCCTTGTAAATAATACAAGTAATTATCAACAGGATTAGCAGAAAGCGCATTGTGTTGTGAAGAAGGCATAGTAAACATGTCCGTTATTACAGGCGTTGCGGTATAATTTGTAATGTAGGATAATGAACCATTTCCGCCAGTACCTCTGAAGAAGTAAAGTCTCATTCCGTTATCACATGGGAAAGTAGTTTGTGCAAATAAACTGCTGTATAATACAGATACTATTGCAAATAATCTTATGGACTTTCTCATACGACTCAATAATATTAATTACCTAAATAAACTTACATTTCCGGTGTGCTCAAATTCTTCACCATCATTACCAGTAGCATTTAAGATGTAGAAATAAACGCCGTCTGCACATTTCTTATTTTGAAGGTTATTACCGTCCCAGGCAAAATTCCCTGAATTACTGGTGGTTTCATAAACTTTGTTTCCCCATCTATCATAAATAATGATATGTATTTCCTTCAGATTAGATGCTCTTAATCTGAAAATATCGTTAGAACCGTCACCATTAGGAGTAAACACGTTTGGTATCTCCAATTTTGAAGGAATATCCACCCTGATAATACGTAATGCCGTGTCAATACAACTGCCCTTCTCTACTTTCAGTATTACTGAATAAGTTCCTGATGCTGTATAAGTATGAGCAGCTGCCGTTGAGTTAATAATCGTATTGGTAACTGCGCCATCTCCATACCCCCAGGTTGATATGATACTACTTGC
>JBFWYJ010000095.1:0-9860 GCA_050186555.1 Bacteroidia bacterium | reverse complement strand
ATTTGAAATAACTACTTTTTTGAATCCTTTCTTAATGATTAAATCTGCACATGGTGGTGTTTTACCATGGTGGCTGCATGGTTCAAGATTGACATATAATGTACATTCTATTGGATTAATTTCTTCCGGTAAATTATTGATTGCGTTTACTTCTGCATGAGGCCCACCGTATTTTTCGTGATACCCTTCAGACACAATTTTATCGTCCTTCACAATCACACATCCCACCAAAGGATTTGGAGTAACCTGTCCTAGTCCTTTTTTGGCGAGTTCAAATGTTTTTCTTATAATTATATCGTGAGATTTCAGGTTACAAATTTACAACAATACTGTAATTACTAAATTTCTCATTTATCTTTGTTGGAATAATTAGAAAATATGTTTGATAATCTTTCAGATAAATTAGAACGCGCGTTTAAGGTCCTTAAAGGACAAGGAAAAATTTCGGAGATCAATGTTGCCGAAACGTTAAAGGAAGTTCGTCGAGCGTTATTAGATGCTGACGTTAACTATAAAGTAGCAAAATCATTTACAGATACTGTTAAAGAAAAAGCTTTAGGTCAGAATGTATTAACGGCTGTCTCACCGGGGCAATTAATGATAAAGATTGCTCATGATGAGTTGGCTGAATTAATGGGCGGGAAGCATGAAGACATTTATTTAGGAGCTAACCCAACCATTATATTGATGAGTGGTTTACAAGGTTCGGGTAAAACAACTTTTACAGGTAAGCTGGCTAATTATTTAAAATCAAAAAAGGGAAAGAAACCTTTAATGGTTGCATGTGATGTTTACCGTCCGGCTGCGATTGATCAATTACATGTTCTTGGGGAACAATTGCAAATAGATGTATTTAGTAATCGCGAAGAAAAGAATCCTGTTAAGATTGCGGAAGCAGCTTTAAAACAAGCCAAAGAAAATGGCAACACTGTTGTGCTTATAGATACAGCCGGTCGCTTAGCTGTTGATGAGCAAATGATGAACGAAATTGCTGATTTAAAAAAAGCAATTAAGCCAAACGAAATTTTGTTTGTGGTTGATAGCATGACGGGACAAGATGCGGTTAACACAGCGAAAGCTTTCAACGACAGATTAGACTTCAACGGAGTTATACTAACGAAACTGGACGGTGACACAAGAGGTGGAGCTGCATTATCAATTAAAAGTGTAGTCAATAAGCCAATCAAATTTATTGGTACCGGTGAAAAAATGGATGCCCTGGATGTGTTTCATCCAGAACGTATGGCAGACCGTATTTTGGGAATGGGTGACGTTGTTACTTTAGTAGAAAGAGCTCAGGAACAATTTAATGAAGAAGAAGCCAGAAAGTTATCCAAGAAAATTGCCAGCAATAAATTTGACTTTAATGATTTCATCAATCAAATTAATCAAATTAAAAAGATGGGTAACATCAAGGATTTGGTTGGTATGATTCCGGGAGCAGGCAAAGCAATGAAAAACATGGACATTGATGATGATGCGTTTAAAGGAATTGAAGCTATCATTAATTCAATGACACCGGACGAGCGCTCCAAGCCTGAACTTATCAATGGCTCAAGAAAACAACGTATTTCAAAAGGAAGTGGACAAAACATCACTGAAGTAAATAAATTGCTGAAGCAATTTGAAGAAACTCGCAAAATGATGCGCATGATGAATGATAAAAACGCGATGATGAAAATGATGCGTAACATGCCAAAAATGCCAAGACAATAAAAATTATATTATGGAATTGATCGACGGAAAAAAAATCTCACAAGATTTACAAAACGAAATTGCTGAAGAAGTAAAACAATTAGCTGCTGCAGGGAAAAAGATTCCTCATTTGGCAGCAATTTTAGTTGGCGAAGATCCGGCTTCTCAGACTTATGTTGGCGCTAAAGTAAAAGCGTGTGACAAAGTTGGATTTAAATCAACTTTGTTAACCTTACCGTCAACTATTACAGAAGCAGATTTATTAAAAGAGTTAGATAAACTAAATCAAAATCCGGATATTGATGGTTACATTGTTCAGTTACCATTGCCAAAGCACATCGATGAGCAAAAGGTAATTGAAGCTGTTGATCCTAAGAAAGACGTTGATGGTTTTCATCCAATTAATGTTGGAAGAATGGTATTAAATCTACCAACCTATATTAGTGCTACGCCTTATGGAATTGTACAATTATTTGAGCGATACAAAATTGATACTCAGGGAAAACATTGCGTAGTTATTGGTCGCAGTCACATTGTTGGTAGTCCGATGAGCATTTTAATGGCAAAAAACGGACCGTATGCAAATTGTACGGTAACACTTTGTCACAGTCGTACAAAGAACTTAACGGAAGTAATCAAACAAGCAGATATCATTATTGCCGCAATTGGAAAACCAAATTTTGTAACTGCAGAAATGGTAAAGGACGGAGCTGTGATAATTGATGTTGGTATTAACAGAGTTGACGATGCTTCAAAGAAATCAGGTTTCAAATTAGTGGGAGATGTAGATTTTGATGCGGTAAAGGATAAATGTTCATACATTACTCCTGTTCCCGGTGGAGTAGGCCCAATGACTATTGCTTCTTTGCTTAAAAATACTTTGTTATCTGCTAAGAAGGAGATTTATTCTTAAAAAAGCACTTAAAATTTAACCAAATTGAATATTTAACGGATTTGCTGTCTTGTTTTTCCTGAAATAAAACCGTTAACTAATTACAATTTTCTCTCAAATACAACTGCATAATTAGGGCCGGTCATTTTATAGGTGTTAACAGCATCTCCCCAAACATAATTTGGTGCAGCATTATCTGGTAAATCAGCCATGCCGATTACTTTATAGTTATCATTTAAATATTTATTAGACCAATTAAATACATATTGGTCTGTGTTAGGCTGAACCAATAAGGAAATTGGCACATTGAAGAAAATGAAGTACTTCGGTTTATTTTTTTCCATATCTGCCACAAATTCTTTTTGCCATTCTTTGTGCTGAGGCAAGTTCGCAACAATTGTAGAGAAAAAGATATGTCGAGTAGGAGACTTGGATTTTGTGTAAATATAAATTTGCGGTTCAGAGCCTATAATTCCGACTTGGTCGCCGGGTTTCATTTTCGTATTTAAGAACTTGGCAATTTCCATGGATTCCGGAAATGGATTATTTCCATAAACGGTTTTTAAAATCCTATCATAATTTGGGTGGAAGTAATAAGACTTTTGTGATGATAGGTGATTAAACACATAAAAAGAAAAAGCAATTAAGTAAACTATTGTCAGATGATTCGCCTTTATTTTGGTTTTATTTAAAATTGTTTTCGTAATTAAGCTATAACTTAAACCTGAAAGTATTGCTAATCCAGGTATTACCTGAATCCAATAATGACCATAGAAATAATAACCTGGCACTATCGTTACAAAACAAAAAGCAAAGAAAATCAAACCGGTTAATTTATATCGCCATTCAAGATTTGAAAAGATGAAAAAGGGCACAGCTATGAAAGCGTGATACCAGAAAAACTTATAATTATTTGTAATCATTTGATAAGAACCTTTGAAGTATTCTTTTCCTTGTTCAAAAGGAATTTTATTTACGTAATATTTTGGCAATTCATAAACCCAAAATACCATATCGTCGAAAGATCCTTTTGAGTAAATCAATAACATAAATACAAATCCAATTAGAACTATACCAGAAGTGTATATTAAACAGTTTATCAGTATATTTTTCCATCCAATTTTTTTATAATAGGCATCAATTAGGGTGATTAGTCCTCCGGAAAAAGCCACAAAAATTCCACTGGTTTTCGTCATGAATGCCATTCCCATTGCTAAACCAAAAAGCAAAAGAACAAGTTTTCTGTTTGACCTGTCAAATACAGAATATAAATAAATACCTAAGCTAGAAAATAGGGCAACACCATGCTCTGATTGAATTGTGAACCCACTTAAAAAGGGACTTAATGAGACTATAGCAAAAGTTATAGCTGAAATAACACCCGCGTAACCTGAGAATAGATTCTTTGCTGCGAAATAGATTAGTATAATAGAAATTAAATTAATGTAAATAAATCCGGTATGCAGTTCTTCGACAGAACTTCCAAAAACGGAAACAATAAATGCAAAAAAGTAAAAAATACCGGGCAGTTTTTGTTCGTAAAAGTCTTTGTACGGGATTTTTCCTTCCAAGATCATTTGTCCATAATATGCATAAGCTCCTTCATCTCTTTCAAATGGAATTGAGATAAATTTAGCGCGAATGATATATACAAGAATTAAAATTAATGCCAATAATCCCAATCCAATTTTGTCATTAGTGCTAAGATTCAAAAGGTAGTTTTTTATTTTTTCCTGTAAGCTTATGCTTTCTTTAGTCAATTGTTTTGCCACACTATATGTTTTTTTCTTGTAATTCTCTTAATATGCTGTTGTAGGTATTCCGTAATCCTTCATTAATTGGAGTGTAATTGAAGTCTGGAAACATTAATTTCTGTTTATCGTTTTTAATAAGCGTTTTTTTGTTATCACTACCCCTATTATCCAAATATTCGATATTAAAATTTAGTTTCAGTTCTGTTTTCAGCAAATCAATTATTTCGTTCAAAGAAAGCGAATCGTTAGATGCGACATTAATAATAGTATTTTCTTTAGCTGGAAATTTTGCAATTGTTATTAATAACCGAACAACATCTTTAACATATATAAAATTCCTTACATTTTCTCCTTTACCGAAAACTTGAATCTTTTTATTCGTAATAATATTTTCAATAAATGTATTAATTAGGCCAAGGCCTTTAGATGTGTCTTGACCTTCTCCATATACATTAGATATCCTGAAAACATCAAACTCAATACCGTACTTTTTATTATAATAGTTTAAGAATTTTTCCATCGTCAGTTTCGTAATTCCATATGGAGTAAAAGGTTCGGTAGGACTATTTTCTGAGATTATATCATCAGACAATCCATATACTGTACCAGCACTAGACAAGAAGCCAATTCTTTTTACTCCTAACGATGCAATTTTATTAAGTAAGTCAATGAATGGAATTAGGTTTTTTTCTATTTCTAATTCTGGAATTTCCCAAGTTGAAGCCGGGATAGATTCTGATGCGAGGTAATAAACGTAATCTATGTTTTTGAAATTATTTTCATAAAAATCTTTATCATTTTTGCGCAGCACTTTATAATTGGCATGCTTTGAACTATCAGATTTGCCAAATGGCCTGACTTCTATACTGGAATCATTTGACAAAGAATCAACAAGATGGCTGCCGATAAAACCATTCGAACCAATTACTGCAATTATCTTTTTATTATTCAATATTGTTTAATGGACATTAATTGTTTTCTCGATTACTACATACGGCCTTGCTCTTACCTCGTCGTAAATTCTTACAATATATTCTCCAATTACACCTAGACAAATTAATATCAGGGAACTAAAAAATGATATAATAATAGCTAACGTTGCGAATCCTTGTACGGATATGCCCCTAAAGAAATAGTTTACTATTATCCATAACGAATAAATTATAGCGAATACAAGACCAACGAACCCAAGTATTGTAATAAATCTTATAGGTGCAGTGGAAAATGAAAAAATTCCATCCATGGCAATCTTAAGAAGTTTTTTCAAAGTATAACCACTTTTACCATCTACCCTTGCGTTTCTTTCATATTCTACACCAATTTGTTTAAAGCCCACCCAGGCACGTATCCCTCTAATAAAAGGGTTTTGTTCATTAAGACTTAGCATGTTTTTTACAACATGCCGTTTCATCACACAGAAATCTCCACTATCAATTGGTATATAAATATCACTCATACTACGCAAGATTTTATAGAAGGCACTATAGCTGAACCTTTTAATGAGTGATTCTTTTCTTTTTTTTCTTATTCCATATGCAACATCGTTTCCTTTATCTAGAAAGCTAAAAAAATATGGTAACAATGAAGGTGGGTCTTGGAGGTCGTCATCAATGATGGCAACGTATTCACCAGTACAATGACTTAGCCCAGTTTTAACGGCAATTTGATGACCAAAATTTTTAGATAATTTAAAACCCTTAATATATGAATACTGATTGCTTAGTTCAACAATTTTATCAAAACTTTGATCTTTACTTCCATCGTCTATTAACAAAAGCTCTAAATCCCAATTGTTTTTAACTCTTTCATTTTCAATTTCTTCTAATAGTTTGTGCATGAACGATGAAGAATTATAAATTGGAACGACTATTGAAATTTTTTTACTCATTTATTACTAGTTCAAATATAACTATTATCATAACACTTGTTAAAAAAAATGTGTCGCATTTAGATTAATTTCCATACATTAGAGCATATGCAAATGGAAACAAATTCAGAAGAGTACAAGAAGCATTTAGAGGAAAAATATTTACCCGGAAGAGATGTATATTTAAATACTTTTTTCTATCCTAAAATCGTAAAACAGTTTATTCCTGGCCCCGTCATGGATTTGGGATTTGGTACTGGTGCATTTCTGCGCTACCTCAGTGCTAAAGGATATACATTTTCTGGCATAGACTCTAATCCACACTTGGTTGGGATGAACAAGGAGAATGGATTAGATGTTGCGTTAGATGATGTAACAAAATTAGAAACAATTGATAAGCCATTAACAAATGCAATTTGTGATAATGTGTTAGAGCATCTTGATATGGATCAAATCGATTCATTTTTTAATGCTTGTAAGCAAAAATTTATCAAGAATGGCATACTAGTTGTGATTGTTCCTGATAAGAAAGGTTATAAACGTGACCCAACGCATAAGACTTTTGTGACTAAAGAGATTATACAAAACTTTTGTAAAAAACAAAGTATAAGTTTAATTAAAGACTTTTGTCATCCTTTCAATAGCAGATTTATAGGCAGAGTTTTATATTTAAATATGCAGGTTTTTGTAATTAAATTTTAATCGGTACAATGCCTGTATTGTTTTATAACTATTAAGATTATCAAAGCTTGACATAATGCCTTCTTTACCTTTAGTAAGTATATGTATACCGGTATATAATTCCGGTTTTTTTGTAAAAGAAACATTGGAAAGTGTATTAAATCAATCATACAGAAATATTGAAGTAATTGTTGTTGATGATAATTCTAAAGATGAAACTGTAAAAATAGTCCAGTCTATCGATGATGTCAGACTTAAGCTATATTGTAACGATGATAATATTGGAGTTGTTGACAATTGGAACAAATCTGTTGATCTTTCTACGGGTGATTATATTAAAGTCATGGGCGGTGATGATTTATTAGATAAATATTGTATAGAGAAGCAGTTGGATGCGTTATTAGAATTCGATGTAGAATTAGTCACTTCACATAAGTATGTGATTAATAGTAAGGGGAAAACAATTGTGCAAAAGAGATCTTTTGAGAATGGTATTATTTCGGGTCAAAAAGCATTTAAAAAATCATTCTTGGATGGTTCAAATATGATTGGCGAACCTGTTTCCGGTTTATTCAAGCGAGAATCTTTTTATAGAATAGGTGGCTTTAAACCTGATTTTTTATATTTGATAGACATGGAGTTTTGGTACAGAGTAATCGGAACAGGCAACCTGTATTGTATTAGCAAACCGCTTTACTCGTTTCGGATTTCTAAAGGCTCACTAAGTTCCTTATTAAAAGGAAGCCAGATTGAAGAATTTAAAAAGTTGAGAAATAAATTAGAAAATGACGGTTATGTCGTTTTTTCTGTTTTTGAAAAAATCAAATCTAATGTTTTTTGTTTAGTGAAGGGATTTGTTCGCAAGTTGTTTTTTATTCTATTATCTTAATGTACATGATTTTATTTGACAAATATTGTTATTGTCTTGATGTTTCTTATTGAATCGTACTTTCTTTCTATAAAAGTAATTTCTGTTGAACCAATCTTTATTGGTTTGAAATAGAAAAAAACACCATTCTCATTCCCTTCCCATACAGAATTTTTATATTCAATAATTTCCCTGTTATAACTTTCATCTAATTGCCATGTAAAACCATCTTTGTGATTTTCACTAAGGTTAACACGAAATGATTCGTCTTTTTTAACAGTAATCTCTTTAGGAGTAGGTTCCTTAAATGTTTTTGCACTACAACAGCATAGTAATGGAATAATTAGTATATGTATAATTTGCTTATAACGCACCGTAATACTTTCTTAGAAACCATTCAAAACATAGTAATGATAGTATTAGATAAAAAATCCATTCCAGATTTATTAAGTCTCTAGTATTAGTTTTAGCATAAGTAACTGGTTTAATGGTTTCATTATTGTTAATATCATCTAACATATTATCCATTTTATTCAGATAATAAAATTTGCCATTGGTTTTTTGACTTAGATTGAAAAGTAAATGATGATTTGCAGATAAATAACTAACCTCTTTTTCAATCTCTTTAACAAATAGTACACCTTGTTTAATGTGTTTCTTCCCATCTATAGATGTGTTCGCTTCAAATTCGTATTTACCTGGCGCTAAATAGCCGGCATTTAATTTATATCCTCCGGAATTGCTAAAAGTGTAATTAAATTTTTCACCATTCTCATTTTTGAGAATTAAAAAAACATCCGAATTCTGTACCGGAGAATATGTTTTATCATAAACTTCAGCTGAAAACTGAACCATTTCATTTTCAGGAACAAGCTTGTCGTAATATATGCGAAATGGACTTCTGTCATTTTTTGTTGCTAGAAACTGAATTGATTTATTAATTAATTCATTGAAATTGTCAAAAGTTTTATTTTCCTGATAATCTCTAACTCTCCAACGCCAAAGACCATCACTTGTAAAACATGCTGTTCGATGTGAGTTATTATCAGAAAAAATAAGTAATGGTTCGTTCGTGCTAATTGAACCTATTTTTTGATTTAGTAACGTTTGAGAATTATTAATTAATGAATATTTACCAAATGAACTTGTTACTGCGGGTAAATCTTGAAAATAATTTATTAAACTGTTAGAACAACTAAATAATGAGAACTCTTTATTGAAACTTGTTTCTGTTTCATTATACTTATTTAGATTTCCTGCGAATGTATAAAGCGGAATGGATAAGCGTATACTTGGATTAATTATGAACATTGAAGCTTTTTTATTAATCAATGTGTTAATAAGCGCTTGGTCTTGATAATCTGGTTTATGTAATATATATAGTTGATAATTGCTTATATCAGAAATGGTTTTATAATCCATTTGTTTAATGGAATAATTATTGAACTCCCCAATTGAATTTATTATTGCCGCAATATCAGGATGAGGGGCATGACTCAGTAAAGCAATTTTCTCCTTGTTCTCTATCACTTCAAGGATAAAATCTGCATTATTATTTCTAATGTTTTTTTCACCTTCCAAAACAGAAATTTTGGCACTATATTTTACTATACCTGTTTTTTTTGCGTCTAAAATTATTGGGACCGAAGTGTGAAAGTCTTCATTGTTAACTACTATTTCTTTTTCAAATAATTTTTCATTCCCTAATAGTATTTGTAGTTTTAGCTTTTTTCCGTTTAATTTTATAGCCCCTAATTCTACTTCAACCAAAAATTGATTGTCTTTATAGGCAATACGATTATGATTGATTCTTTTTACAAAAGCATCTATGAATTTTGTGGTGTCACCAACCCCAATGGTATAAACAGGAAAGTTAAAATCTTTAATTAAATATTGTGGGTCAGCACCTTTGTTGATTATTCCGTCGCTAATTAATACCAGTGCACCTATATTTTGACCTTCATAACTTGATTTTATATTTGAAAACAATGCACCAAGATCGGTTTCTTTTTCCTTATAATTATAATCATTTTGATGAATAACTTTAGAACCAAATCTTAACCATTTTACAGCAAATTCCTTTGAGATAGAATTGAAAGCCGT
>JBFWYJ010000094.1:0-10010 GCA_050186555.1 Bacteroidia bacterium | reverse complement strand
TGGATTATGTAGCTGAGGAATTAAATAATAAACCAATTGAAGATTTAGAAGTAGCTTCATTTTATACCATGTATAATTTAAAACCGGTTGGCAATTGTGTTTTAGAAGTTTGTCAGACCAGTTCTTGCTGGTTGAATGGTGCAGAAGATATCGTAAAATATATTGAAAAGAAATTAAGTATTAAAGTTGGAGAAACAACAAAGGACGGCATGTTCACTTTGAAAGTAGCAGAATGCCTTGGTTCTTGTGGTACCGCACCAATGCTACAATGTGGCGCTTCTTATCATGAAAATTTAACTTACGACAAAGTTGACAAACTTTTAGAAAAGTATAAAACAGACGGTAAAAGAAGAAATTATACGGATTTAGATTACGAAAACACATTATAGGAATAATGGGAAGAAAATTATTAATACATAACGATCATATTCCAAACATTCATACACTTGAAGTGTATCGTGCAAATGGTGGATATGCTTCTGTAGAGAAAGCATTAAAATCCATGAAGCCTGATGAGATCACTGAAGAAGTTAAGAAATCAGGATTGAGGGGAAGAGGCGGCGCAGGTTTTCCCACAGGATTGAAGTGGAGTTTCTTAGCTAAACCTGAAGGCGTTCCACGTTATTTGGTTTGCAATGCTGATGAATCAGAGCCTGGAACATTTAAGGATAGATATTTAATGGAGAAAATCCCTCACTCTTTAATTGAGGGCATGATTGTTTCTTCTTATGCACTTGGAGCAAACTTATCTTACATCTACATCCGTGGTGAATATTTTTATGTATCCAGAATACTTGAAAATGCTATTAAAGAAGCATACGCTGCAGGATTATTAGGAAAAAACATTTTAGGAACTGATTATTCACTTGACTTACATGTTCAAGTTGGCGGAGGCGCATATATTTGCGGAGAAGAAACGGCATTATTAGAATCGCTGGAAGGCAAGAGAGGTAATCCTCGTATCAAGCCACCATTTCCGGCAGTTGCGGGATTGTATGGTTGTCCAACTGTTGTAAATAATGTAGAAACAATTGCTGCGGTTGCGCCAATTGTAAACATGGGTGGAGAGGAATATGCGAAAATCGGAATTGGTAAATCAACAGGAACGAAATTAATTTCTGCATCCGGACACATTAATAAACCGGGTGTGTATGAAATAGAATTAGGCTTACCGGTTGAAGAATTTATTTTTGGCGAGGAGTATTGTGGCGGAATAAGAAATGGTAAGAAATTAAAAGCTGTTGTTGCAGGAGGTTCTTCAGTGCCAATTCTTCCCACTGAATTAATTTTAAAAACGGCTGCAGGTGAACCACGTTTAATGACTTACGAAAGTTTAGCTGACGGCGGCTTTCGAACCGGTACAATGTTAGGTTCCGGTGGGTTCATTGTAATGGATGAAGACACCAGTATTGTTAAGAATCTTTTTACGTTCACAAGATTTTACCATCATGAATCATGCGGACAATGCTCTCCTTGTCGTGAGGGAACGGGCTGGATGGAGAAAATTTTAAAGAAATTCTTAAACGGCACCGCAACAGAGGCCGATGTTGATTTGCTTTGGGATATTCAAAGCAAAATAGAAGGGAAAACTATTTGTCCGCTTGGAGAAGCAGCGGCATGGCCGGTTGCAGCAGCTATTAGACATTTCAAACACGAATTTATTGAGATAGCTAAGAAAAAGAAATTTGTAGACGTAAGTCATTACGACAGGTTAAATAAAGTAAAAGCTTAATTGAAGAAGATTAGTTTAATATTTGTTTTGTTTCTTTCTTTTTTGGGCATAGCTCAAACGTCTGATGCATTAGGAGTTGCTGATACTATGCCTAAATTTCCAGGTGGAAACAAAGGGTTAGGAATATTTATTCAAAAAAACTTGAATTACCCTCCAATGGAGCGAGAGAAGAACCACATGGGAAAATCAATCGTACAGTTTGTTGTTGATACTTCTGGCCTTGTAAGTGAAGCGAAAATAATTAAGTCATCTGGTTATGAAGCATTAGATAATGAGGCAATTAGAGTTATAAATTTGATGCCAAAATGGGAACCGGGCTATGACAAGGGAAATAAGGCAAAAGTATTAATGAATTTACCTGTTGTTTTTAAGACTTTGGGAACTGTGAGAAATAAGGAAGAAATGAAAAGAGAGGAATACTTGGCAGATTTAAAATTAGGGGATAAAGAGTTTAAAAGCAAGAATTATAGCGAAGCAATTAAGTATTACAACTCTGCAATTAATCGTCACGAAAATAATGAAGATGCAATACTTGGAAAAGCCAATTCGCTATTTTTGCTCGAAAGGAAATCTGAAGGATGTGAATTAATAAAAGACTTAGTTGACAAGAAAAATTATAAGGCTGAAAAACTTGAAAAGAAATATTGCAAATAAATAAGAGTTTTATTTTAAAATGAAAGTTACAATAGACGGAATTACCATTGAAGTGCCAAAAGGAACCACCATCCTGCAAGCAGCGCGTATGATTGGTCCGGAAGTGGCGCCTCCAACAATGTGTTATTATTCGAAATTGAAAACAAGTGGTGGCTACTGCCGTACTTGTATCGTGAAAGTAACAAAAATGAATGCGCAAAATCCAAACCCAATGCCTAAACCAATGGCAAGCTGCAGAACAGAGGTGATGGATGGAATGGAAGTGGAGAATGTTACCAATCCGGAATTATTAGAAGCAAGAAAAGGCGTAGTTGAATTTTTATTGATTAATCACCCTTTAGATTGTCCGGTTTGTGATCAGGCTGGAGAATGTAAACTTCAGGACTTAGGCTATGAGCATGGTTCAGCTAAAACACGTTATGAGTTTAAGCGCAGAGAATATGAAATGATTGATATTGGAGACAAAATTAAACTCCATATGAATCGTTGTATTTTATGTTATCGTTGTGTAAAGACTTGTGATCAATTAACTGATGACAGAGTTCACGGTGTAATTCATCGTGGTGATGCAGCAGAAATTTCTACATACATAGAAAAATCTATCCATAATGATTTTTCAGGAAACGTAATTGATGTTTGTCCTGTTGGTGCCTTAACAGATAAAACATTCAGGTTCAAGCAACGTGTATGGTTTACAAAACCTGTTGACGCACATCGTGATTGTAAAAAGTGCTGTGGCAAAACTAGACTTTGGTTAAAGGGAGAAGAAGTATTAAGAGTTACTGCAAGAAAAGATCAATGGGATGAGGTAGAAGAGTTTATTTGCAATGAATGCCGTTTTGATAAGAAGCAAAAATCGGATTGGGTAATTGAAGGCCCTACAAAAATCGACAGGCATAGTGTAATTTCTCAAAACCATTACAATCATTTAAATGATTTGAAGGTGCAGATATTAAAACAACAAAAAGCCTTAGGATACATTGATATTAATAAAAGACCTTAATTAAATTATGATAGCATTTTTATTATATAAGTTTCTGCTCTGCGTGATCGTTTTTGGTATTTCGTTAGGCGTAGCGGCTTATTCAACTTTGTGGGAGCGCAAGTTTTCTGCATTACTGCAAGATCGCGTTGGTCCGAATAGAGCAGGACCATTTGGGCTATTGCAACCATTAGCTGATGGCGGTAAAATGTTCTTCAAGGAAGAAATTATTCCCAACGTTTCTAATCGTTTTCTTTTCATATTAGGACCAAGTGTGTTTATGTTAACGGCTTTAATGACCGGAAGCGTAATTCCTTGGGGTGCAGACTTTGTATACAACGGTCAAACATACACGTCACAGATTACAGACATTAATATTGGCGTGCTTTATGTTCTTGGTGTTGTTTCTGTAGGTGTTTATGGCGTCATGATTGGTGGCTGGGCGTCCAATAATAAATACGCTTTATTAGGAGCAATCAGAGCATCTTCTCAAATGATTAGTTACGAAATTGCAATGGGCATTTCTGTTATTGCCTTAGTAATTACTTCGGGCGGAACATTAAGTTTAAGAGAAATTGTAATGCAACAAGATGCTGGTTTTGCAAATATTGTTTGGCAACCTCTTGGCTTTTTGGTGTTTTTTGTTTGTGCATTAGCAGAAACAAACAGGGCGCCATTTGATTTGCCTGAGTGTGAAAGTGAATTGGTTGGTGGATTTCATACTGAGTATTCATCCATGAAACTCGGATTATTCTTGTTTGCCGAATACATCAATATGTTTATTTCATCGGCAATCATGGCGGCATTTTATTTTGGTGGTTATAATTTCCCATTCGCATCTGAATTATATAATGCCTTAGGATTAGAGGCAGGTTCAATTTGGATTACCTTGATTGGATTTGGGGCATTCTTTACCAAGATTGTAATATTCATTTGTGTATTCATGTGGATTCGTTGGACCCTTCCTAGATTCCGTTATGACCAATTGATGAACTTAGGTTGGAAAATTTTAATTCCACTTTCTTTATTGAATTTAGGTATTACTGTTGTTGTTGAATATTTCAGGGGCAATATCCAATTTTAAAACTATGGCATTACAATTAACAAATAGAAGTAAAGTAGTTTCAAATAAGGAACAAAGTTTCGTAGAGAAAATGTATTTGCCTGCTGTAATAAAGGGCTTAATGATTACAGCAAGCCATTTATTTAAGAAGTCTGTTACGATAAAATATCCTGAAAAAACCAGACCAATGTCAGGTGTTTACAGGGGACAACACGTTTTAAAACGTGATGAAAATGGTGCGGAGCGTTGTACAGCGTGTGGTATGTGTGCTGTTGCTTGTCCTGCAGAGGCCATAACGATGGAGAGCGCAGAGCGCAAGCCGGGAGAGGAGAATTTATATCGCGAGGAAAAATACGCGTCTACGTATGAAATAAACATGTTACGTTGTATTTTCTGCGGATTGTGTGAGGAGGCTTGTCCAAAAGAAGCCATCTTTTTAACTGACAAAATTGTTGATGCAGAATATGAAAGAAATACATTCGTATACGGTAAGGATAAGTTAGTTGAAAAGGTTAATCAGCGTATTGATGTAACGAAAAGGCAAACAAGCGATGTGTTAGAGTTTAAAAAACAACCTGGCTTGAAGCATAATGAATTGTTTGAAGGTAAGAAATTAAAAAAGGGTAAAAAGTAATTTAGAATATGTTAGGATTTACAACAACACAATGGCTATTCGGAATATTATCATTCCTGGCAATTATGTTTGCGCTATTAGTAGTATTCAGTAAAAGCCCTGTTAATAGTGTGCTGTATCTGGTAATGACATTTTTTTGTATTGCCGGACATTACTTAATTATGAATTCCCAGTTTTTGGCAGTTGTGCACATTGTTGTATATGCAGGAGCAATTATGGTATTATTTCTCTTTATTATCATGTTGATGAACCTCAACGAAGATTCTGAACCGCAGAAAACTTGGTTAACAAAAATAATTGCCGGAATTGCAGGTGGCTTAATGTTGTTTGTTTTGGTTGCTTCATTAAAAGGAGCAGAAGAAATGAACATGGAGGTGTATGGGTCTCCGCAAATGGGATTAGTGAAAAACTTAGGCACTGTCTTGTTCAAAGATTTCTTATTCCCATTCGAAGTAGCGTCAATATTATTATTGGCAGCATTAGTTGGAGCAATATTAATTGGTAAAAAACAAGCAAAGGATCAATTATGATAAATGGTATTTCGATAAATTATTATATGATATTAAGCGCCGTACTTTTTATTATTGGCGCAATAGGTGTAATGGCAAGACGTAATTCAATTATCATTTTTATGTGTATTGAATTAATGCTAAACGCAGTGAATTTGTTACTGGTTTCATTTAGCACTTTGCATAATGATGCACATGGACAAGTATTTGTGTTTTTTGTTATGGCGGTTGCTGCAGCTGAGGTTGCGGTAGGGCTGGCCATATTAAGCATGATTTATAAGAACATCAAAAGCATTGACACAGATCTATTAAGCAACTTAAAGAATTGATATGATAAAACTAGTTGGACTAATACCTCTTTTCCCATTAATTGGTTTTTTAATCAATGGGTTCTTTGGTAAGAAATTAAGTAAGGGCTTGTCCGGAACCATTGCCTCTTTAGCTATTTTAGCTTCGTTTGTTGTTTCAATTGGCGTGTTCCTTGAAGCAAGAGCTTTGCCAACACATAGCGAGACAGTAAATTTGTTCTCTTGGATTAACGCCGGTAGTTTAAGTATTCCTTTTGAATTCGTTGTTGACCCGCTTTCTACTTGGTTCTTATTAATTATTACAGGAATTGGATTTTTAATTCATGTTTATTCTACGGCGTATATGCATGACGACGAAGGATTTTCAAGGTTCTTTACTTACTTAAACCTGTTCGTGTTCTTTATGTTGTTATTGGTTCTAGGTAACAACTTCTTGATCATGTTTGTTGGCTGGGAAGGTGTAGGACTTTGTTCTTATTTATTGATTGGATTTTGGTTTAAAAACCATGAGTATAACAATGCCGCTAGGAAAGCATTTGTAATGAACAGAATTGGTGACTTGGGATTTTTACTTGGTATCATTCTAATTTTTGTAACGTTTGGCAGTATTACTTACGGAGAAGTTTTTTCAAAGGCAGGAAGTGCTTCTGAAACAACTGTAACGGCTATTGCATTATTATTATTTATTGGTGCGATGGGTAAATCGGCGCAAATTCCGCTTTATACCTGGTTGCCTGACGCGATGGCAGGACCAACGCCGGTATCCGCTTTAATACACGCTGCTACTATGGTGACTGCAGGTATTTACATGATTGTGCGTTCAAATGTTTTTTACAGCATAAGCGAAACAGCTTCTATGGTTGTTGCGGTTGTTGGTGTTGCAACGGCATTTTTCGCTGCTACTATCGGGATGTTCCAAAATGACATTAAAAAAGTGCTGGCATATTCAACAGTTTCCCAATTAGGTTTAATGTTTTTGGGACTTGGTGTTGGCGCTTTTTCAAGCTCCGTTTTTCACGTTACAACACATGCTTTCTTTAAAGCTTTGTTGTTCTTAGGTGCAGGTTCAGTTATTCACGCTATGGGTGGTGAACAAGATATCAGAAGAATGGGAGGTTTATCAAAGCATTTGAAATGGACTTATTTGACTTTCTTAATAGGAACAATTGCCATTAGCGGCGTGCCGCCATTTAGTGGATTCTTTTCGAAGGATGAAATTTTGGCGCATGCTTACGAACATAGTCCTTTGTTGTGGTTTTTCGGCATGGCAGCAAGTATGTTAACAGCCTTTTATATGTTCAGGTTATTGTTTCTTACTTTCTTTGGTTCATTCAGAGGAACAGAAAAACAATTTCACCATTTGCATGAATCTCCACCGGCCATGACTGTTCCGTTGATAATATTGGCAATTCTTTCAGTAATAGGTGGATTAATTGGATTACCGGAATTATGGCATATGCCAAACTTTATTTCAGAACATCTTGATTCATTGATTTTAAGAAAAAACCCCGCGGCTCTGAATCATGATACAGAATGGACATTAATGGCAATTGCAATATCTGCTGCTACTGCAACCATTTATGCGACATACGTAATATACCGACAAAAGAGAATTTTGCCCTTGGAAGAGAATGATACAATGCCGGCATTACAAAAGACAATCTACAATAAATATTATGTTGACGAAATTTATGACACAGTATTTAGAAAACCTTTAGATGCTGTCTCTAATGTATTTTCAAAGTATATGGATAAACAAATTTTGGATGGTGTGGTTGAAGGGATTGGAAGTGGCGTAAAAGGAGTTGGAGGATTGGTCAGACAATTGCAACAAGGCAATATTAGTTTTTATATTATCACCATGTTGTTAAGCATCATTGCAGTATTAATGTTCATTTTTATTTTATAATAGCAGAAGAATATGTTAGCCGGTATTTTAATAGTTTTCCCTCTCATAGCATCCATCCTTACCTATTTGGTTAAAGGTAAAGGAAGCAAGATGGCAGCTTTAGTTTTTTCTTCTTTGCAATTTGTAATTGCATTAATCGCTCTTGCTCAATTCAAAACCAATCCGGAAGCAGAAATATTAAGCTTGGATTGTACATGGGTTGCTTCACTAGGCATTAATTTTTCGGTTGCCGTAGATGGACTTTCTCTTGTAATGGTATTGTTAACGTCTTTTTTGGCCCCATTAATTATAATTACCTCATTCAATAACGAATACTCAAACACAAGTCGTTTTTATGCATTAATCCTTTTCATGGAAATGGCTTTAACAGGCGTCTTTATGGCCAATGACGGATTCTTGTTCTACGTTTTTTGGGAACTTGCACTTATTCCTATTTACTTCATTTGCTTGATGTGGGGGGGAGAAAAGAGAGAAAGAATAACTTTCAAGTTTTTCGTGTATACATTGGCAGGCTCGTTGATAATGTTAGTTGCATTGATATATTTGTATAACAATACAATGACGGATTCCGGAAAGTCATGGTCAATCAATCATTTAATGGAAGCAGGGAGAAATTTAGATGTTTCCCGTCAAAGCATGGTGTTCTGGATGATGTTTGTTGCGTTTGCGATTAAAATGCCGGTCTTCCCATTTCATACCTGGCAGCCGGATACATATGTTAATGCTCCTGCGCAAGGCACAATGTTGCTTTCAGGTATTATGGCAAAAATGGGAACATTTGGTTTGCTAAAATGGTTAGTGCCGGTTGTTCCAATGGGCGTAGAAAATTGGTCAAGTACTGCAATTGGTCTTTCAATTTTTGGCGTAGTTTATGGTTCTAGTATTGCTATTGTTCAGAAAGATTTTAAACGTCTATTGGCTTATTCATCTTTTGCACATATCGGTTTAATTTCTGCCGGAATATTATCCATGACAGCACAAGGATTTCAAGGTGCGATGCTGCAAATGCTTTCTCACGGGGTAAATGCCGTAGGCTTATTCTTAATTGCAGATATTATTATTAGACATACGGGAACTACTGAGATTTCTAAACTCGGTGGAATACGCTCCATGAACGGAAATTTTGCGGTATTGTTTTTAATTATTCTTCTCGGTTCGGTTGCATTGCCTTTAACAAATGGATTCCCGGGAGAGTTTTTATTGATTAATGGCGTGTTTCAATTCAGTGCGTTAGCGGCGGCATTCGTTGGTCTTTCGGTTATTCTCGGAGCAATTTATATGTTAAGAAGCTATCAAAATATGATGTTGGGCTCTAGAAAAAATAACCAATTGGTATTTGGGCCATTGAATAATGCAGATAAAGCAGTATTGATAATTGTTTGCTGTGCGGTTCTTGCTTTTGGTATTTATCCTAAAGTGATCACTGATTTAACCGAGCCGGCAATACAAAACTTATTAAATGGATTAAAATAATTGACGACTTGAATTTATGAAAGGGTTTTTAATAATAAGTGCACTTGGAGTTGTAGCGATGCTAGCGGAAGTTTTTAAGTTTAAAAAACTTTTGTTACCGTTATTACTTATTGGAATATTAGCTGCTTATGTAATGAATTATATGGAGTGGCAAACTCCTTATAGCATTTCTTATTTCGAGAACATGATTTCATTTGATAAGGTGTCTCTGGCATTTTCCGGAGTAATTCTCATCACTTTATTTTTCTGGTTGATTTTGGCATCACAGGCGTATAAAGAAAAGTCATATATGGTAGACCATTTCGCCTTGGTGATGTTTGCTACTGTTGGTGCGCTGATGTTAACGTCGTTTAAAAATATGACCACCTTGTTCTTGGGCATCGAAATATTAAGTATCCCACTTTATGTTTTGGCAGCAAGTAATAAAGACGATATAAAGAGTAATGAAGCGGGATTCAAATATTTAATAATGGGCTCTTTTGCCAGCGCCTTTTTGTTATTTGGTATTGCATTAATTTATGGCGCAACAGGCTCTTTTGATTTAGCGACAATAAAAGCTTACATCATTAATAATCAGGCAAACCTTCCGTCATTTTTCTATGTGGGCGTGATTTTTATGCTAATCGCCATGTGTTTTAAGGTTTCTGCTGCACCGTTTCATTTTTGGGCACCGGATGTTTATCAAGGCTCTCCAACAATTATTACAGCCTTAATGAGCACGGTAGTTAAAACCGCTGCATTTGCTG
>JBFWYJ010000093.1:0-10030 GCA_050186555.1 Bacteroidia bacterium | reverse complement strand
TGCAGCATTTACCGACTTTCATTTCCGATCTTACCCTTATACTGGGTTCTGCTGCAGTTATTTCATTGATTTTCAAATTAATTAAGCAACCCCTTGTTCTTGGGTATCTCTTAGCTGGTTTGTTGGTCGGTCCTAATTTTGATTTATTTCCAACGGTAGTTGAAATTGAAGGTATCAAACTTTGGGCTGAAATTGGTGAGATTTTTCTCTTATTTGGTTTGGGACTTGAATTCAGTTTTAAGAAGCTTATGCGTATGGGAGGGATCGCGGGAATTACTGCTATCATTGAAGTATCATTGACACTACTAACCGGGTACCTGATCGGAAAGATTTTGGGATGGACAGAAATGGATTGTTTGTTTTTTGGTGGTATCCTCGCAATCGCATCAACTACCATAATAATCCGTTCATTTGATGAATTAGGGGTGAAGACTCAAAATTTTGCAGGGTTGGTGACGGGAATACTTGTTATTGAAGATTTAGTGGCAGTAATTCTAATGGTAATTCTATCCACCATTTCTGTTAGCCGCGAATTTGAAGGAACAGAAATGATCTACTCAATATTGAAACTGGTATTCTTCCTTATCCTTTGGTTTGTTTCTGGAATTTATTTTTTACCTTCTATATTAAAAGCAAGCAAAAAATTTCTTTCGGAAGAAACTTTGTTGATTGTTTCCGTTGCCCTGTGTCTGGCAATGGTCATTCTTGCTCATCAAGCCGGATTTTCTCCTGCGCTGGGAGCCTTCATTATGGGATCCATTCTTGCAGAAACAAGTAAAGCTGAAAAAATTGAACACCTCATTAAGCCACTCAAAAATGTCTTTGGTGCAGTTTTTTTTGTATCAGTTGGGATGCTCATTAATGTAGATCTTGTAATTCAATATTTTTTACCGGTTTTGTTGGGTGTCTTTGTACTGTTGTTTGCCAAGCCTTTTTTCGTTGTATCCGGAGCGCTCATTACAGGTCAGTCCTTGAAGACATCTGTACAAGCAGGAATGAGCTTATCACAAATTGGAGAATTTTCCTTTATCATAGCATCGTTAGGACTATCGCTAAATGTAATCAGCGATCATCTTTATCCGGTTGCAGTAGCCATTTCAGTCTTAACAACATTTACTACTCCGTATATGATCCGGTTTTCTTTACCGTTCCATTCTTTCCTTGAGCGAAAAATGCCTGAAAGTTGGATTAAATCACTTGTGAAATATAGTACAGGTGCACAAAAAGTAGCGGAGGTAAGTGAATGGCGAAAATACATTCGTAATAGCGCAATTAATGTTCTTGTTTTTTCTGTAATAATCATATTCATCATTCTTTTGAGTAATAAACACCTTGCAAATCTGACTACTGAAAATGAATGGAACCACGTGTTGGCTACCGGAATAACTTTTTTAACTCTGACTCCATTTTTATGGGCACTTGCATTCAGAGGTGTTAAAAATATAGCCATCAGGAATCCGAGATGGAATCCTCTGCAACGTGGCCCCCTTTATGCAATAATTATTGTACGCATTTCACTCACCATCTTTTTTATTGGTCTACTCTTCAACACTTTTTATTCTACTTGGGTAGCTGCTATTGGCGTATGTTGCTCATTGCTGTTTCTGCTTTTATTTAGGAAGAAGATTCAGACTTATTATTTGCGTATTGAACAAAGATTCATGACCAATTTTAATGCACGTGAGGTTGAAAAAAATATAAAGCCACTTACTCCCTGGGATTCTCATATAACATCCATCGAATTGCATCCTGCTGTATCTTTTATTGGTAAACCTTTGGTAGAAATAAAACTCCGTGAAAATTTTGGAATTAATATCGCGGCAATTAAACGTGGAGAAATGATAATTAATGTTCCCGGACGATACGAACAGCTATATCCTAATGATGTTGTTTACATGATTGGAACGGATGCTGATTTGAATAAGTTCAGGGAGTATATTGAAAATGAAACCAAAAACTTTGTTCCTGTTACACTCGCACATGAGGTTTCATTGCAACACTTTACAATAAATGAGAACTCGGTATTAGTGGATAAAAGTATACAGGAATCTGGTGTACGTGAGCTTACGAAGGGATTGGTAGTAGGCATTGAACGAGAGGGAAAAAGAACATTAAACCCTGAATCTGACTTTGTTATGAAAACCAATGATACAGTATGGCTGGTCGGTGATGAAAAACGGGTTCAGGTATTTTTAAGAGAGCAGGAGAAAAATAATAACTTTGAAAAATGAATCATAAATAATGACTTTTGAACTACTGAAATACCATTTACCAGTTTTTGTATTCCTTTTCGCTATAATGTCATTTGTATGGCGCAGAGTTAGAATCAAAAGATCTTTGTCTTTGATTAAGGGTGACTCAGAGATTTTAAATAAACTCTCCTTACTAAATCGTCTTTACTCTTTTTTATTTGTCCTCGTTGCAGGAGTCGTATTCTTGTATGCATTTTTCAATGAGATGTATAATTCGCTTGCTATGCCATTTCATTCACTGGATATTGTTCCCATAAATAATTTCGGGGTATTGATTCTAAACATTTCAATTATTTGGATTATTTCAACCCAAATGAATCTTGACACAAATATTTTTCGCATCGCCTCTGGAAAATTGGATTGGGACACAACTCAAAAAATCATTATATATTCTGAAAAATCAGTTCTTATTGGATTTTTGATTATGTTCATAGGAATATTTGTAACTATTTCGAGTGTTGGTTCATTGCTTCTTGCTCTGATCAGTGTTCTGATCTATTACTTCATGTTCATCAAGAAAATAAACCGGAACACTCCGAACCGAAATTCATTTATTTTTTGAATTCAGGAGAAACAAGTTTGCCTTTTATCTAAGGGTTATATGTTCGTTGCCAATGAAGAGAAACGAGGGAAATCAAATATGCTGAGATTTTGATGGATGGTAGTAAATAATATTCGCTTTTGAGATTATTAATTCTACATATTCCCATTGGCAATAATTTGGAATTTTTATTTATACCGCAAAATTTTCTCAATAATAACGTTAATCATTTCATCAGAAGAAATGCCGTATCCATTTACAAGTATTCCCTTAGGAATACCTTCAGTCGAAACAATGGAATAAAGAATTGCCTCATCTTCAGGATTGGTCATTCCTTCAAATCGGTATATTTTTTCTATCCGATATTGTTCGTGATTTGTCAGTAGATCCTCTTTTCCCTGATGGGTATTATAATCAATTCCGTAGCCACGTTCATGTAAGACTTTAATAACAGAACTTAAACTGTCCATTTGGCCCGGCTCATTTTTTTTCATGAGTGAATATTATTTTAATTAACAGAATTAAATACGCAATTTACAAAAAATAGTCAAAAGAAATTTTCGTTTAATAGAATACTTAAGAAATATGCATAAATCAGAATCTTTGGTGAGATATTCATATTTCTTAGAAAGAATTATTAAAACATAATTATATTGAATTACACCAAACAATGGCTATTAAACAATACATTAACATTAAAAGTTCTTTAATGATTGGGTTGAAGCGAGACTTCTATGTGAATTCAAATACATTAAGCCAGTTGGTAATGTTAAAATCCGCTATCTTTGTATTTGTGGAAAAAGCCTTCAGGATATTAAGTATTGCGTTACTAACAGCGGTTTACTGCTTTGCGTTGCACATTGCCACAAAGTCCTCAGCCTATCCTGATTTCACAAACAAAAATAATGCTTCAACATCTGAAAAATTAACTCTGGATTTTTCAATAAAGCTATTTTGCCATACATCGCAATATGAGAGTCTTGTAAATACTGTTAATGATCTTCCTGGATCGAATTACAAAAATCCGTTTACAGGATTTGCTGCTGTCATTGATATTACAGAACAATTATTCCATGCAAAATTTTATCAATACGCATCATTATTTTGGGAAACACTGATAAATAACAGAAAATCAGACATCATCTTCCCCTTCCATTATTTTTGGTGACACTATCTTCAGGCTCAAGTCCATCTAATACTGATGGGCTTATCTTAATTTTTAACGCTTATGCCAATGCACAAGCGTAGTAAACAATTCAAACACATAAAAATGGATTTAGGTAGCGCCCTTGTCGGGAGTATCATATTGGTAATATGTATAACTCCCTTTATAATAATGTACTATAATCGTGTAAAAAAGAACGGAAAGCTTTTATGCATTCTTAATGAGAATGCAAAACTGGAAAGTTGCCAAATAGATCGCCACGAATTTTGTAGTGACTTTGTTTTGGGAATAGATGACTCAAAGAATTTTGTTTTTTTTCTTAAGCAGAATAGCAACGAAACTGTTTCTCAATCAATCGATCTTTCAAAAATTCAATCTTGTCAATTGATAAAGAAAACCAGAATGATGAAAATCAACAACGAAAACATTGTGATTATCGAAAATGTAGGGCTTAGGCTAGTATCGTTGGATAAAAACCAAGAAGAAATAATATTAGATTTGTACGATGAAAAGATATCATTGCAATTACGTGGTGAGTTACAATTTGCAGATAAATGGTCTAAGCAAATAACTAGTAAACTGAAAAAATAGAACCTATTGAATCAGCCTCATAGATACAGCTTTGAGGCTGATTGCTACGCTGGTTTTTACACCGAATAACGATCAAAATGTTCGTATTGATAAACTTTTCAATTTGTTTGGTTTTAAAAAGTTAAATAATAATGCCATATAACCAGATTGCGTAAATTTGCTCGGTTTTTACTGAATTAAGAGATATTTGGCAAAGCACAAATATTATATTTTTTAGATTCGGGATTATTTACAGGTGAGTGAACTTAGTAAACAAAATTTAAGAAAAGTATGAATTGAAAGCTCTGACTTTACTAATAAAATCGAACATCTACATTTCACTCGCTGCGGTATTGTTAACTATTTCCACGCAAGTACAGATTGAAATGGATCCTCAGTGGCATCCTTATTTGTTTTTAATTTTTTTTGCCACTTTGTTCGAGTATAATCTTCACCGACTTATTACTGTTTTAACAAACAGAGATGCGCTTAGATCCGATAAACATAATTGGGTCAATAGCCGAAGAAATGGATTTTATCTGTTGATGATTTTTTCTGTACTCGGGTTCATCATTGCGGTTCTCCAAGCCAAATTAAAAGTGTTGCTTACCTTAGCGCCAATTGCTGGCCTTACTCTGTTTTACTCAACACCTATTTCAAGAAGTACAAAAGGCATTTTAAGGTTAAGACAAATTCCTTATCTTAAAATATTTTTAATTTCATTTGTTTGGTCTACCGTTACGGTTTTTCTGCCAGTAACTTATTCAGAAAAATCTTTCAATAAATTTCATCTATTAACAGTGATAGTTGAGCGATTTTTGTTTGTAATGGCAATAACTATCCCTTTTGATATAAGAGATATGGAAGCCGATCGGCAGGCAGGCCTAAAAACAATTCCTTTAAAAATAGGTGTACAGAAATCTATCGGTCTTTCATTACGAATCTTGATTTTATTCTTTGTAATCACAGTAATTCATTACTGTATCACTGATCAATGGATTCTCGTCAATGCATTTACAATTTCATTTTTAGCAACAATTATATTCTTACGCAATGAAAAAATACGAAGTATGCCGTTGTACTATTACGGAATATTAGACGGAACACTACTTTTACAAGGATTTTTGGTTATTGTATCTTATTATATTAATTTAATTTTTTCATACAAATGTTAAATAACGGTATTCCGGTGTCTATTTCATTATCACCAACCCTTCAAAGAGAAAATGTATCCTCAAAAAAGAGGTACAACAAACAACGAATATTGCTTTTATCAATGTTAGCAGTTCTAATAGCCGTTTGTATAAGTTTCATTGCGAAATTACTTGTGCATCTTATTGATCTGATAACTAATATTGCGTTTTACGGGAATTTCTCAATAGATTCGGCTACCCCGATACATAATTCATATGGGCTTTTTGTGATAATCGTTCCAATGCTCGGAGGCGTTATTGTCGGTTTAATGGCCTTGTATGGTTCAAGGGCAATAAGGGGACATGGAATCCCCGAAGCAATGGAACAAATTCTTACTAATGAAAGTAAAATAAAACCTTCTATTACTTATTTGAAACCTTTATCTGCGGCCATTTCAATTGGTACAGGCGGACCCTTTGGAGCAGAAGGGCCGATTATAGCAACGGGCGGAGCTTTAGGTTCAACGTTAGGCCAACTTGTCAAGATTACGGCAACTGAACGAAAAATTTTGTTAGCAGCCGGTGCAACGGCAGGGATGTCTGCTATTTTCGGAAGTCCTTTAGCAGCCATTTTATTAGCGATTGAGTTGTTATTGTTTGAGTTTTCTGCTCGCTCTTTTATTCCGGTTGCGTTAGCCTGTATCACTGGCGCTGCGGGGCATCATTTGTTGTTTGAGGAAGGGGTTGTTTTTCCGGTTTCAACCATCATTTCAACACCATCAAATTATGCTTTGCTTTTTTATTGTGTTATGGGTATAGCAATGGGATTATTATCGGTTTTTGTAACAAAAGTTGTTTATTGGATAGAAGATATGTTTGAAAAACTGCCTATTCATTGGGCATGGTGGCCGGCTATAGGAGGTGTTGCTGTTGGTGTAGTTGGGTTCTTTGCACCCCGTACACTTGGGGTTGGATACGGGAATATAATTGATTTGCTTACGGGTACAATGACAATGCATGTAATTATTTCATTGTGCGTATTAAAATTTTTATCCTGGGCAATTTCGTTAGGTAGCGGGACTTCGGGAGGAACACTTGCTCCACTACTTACGATAGGTGGTGCAGCCGGAGCTTTAATAGGTAGTATTGGCATTTTTTGGTTTCCACAGGCAGGGATTAATATTCCTCTTTCCGTATTAGTTGGTATGTCTGCATTGTTTGCAGGAGCTTCACGGGCATTTCTTACTTCCATAGTTTTTGCCCTGGAAACAACTGGACAATCAAATGCTTTATTACCATTATTGGCAACTTGCACTACATCCTATTTTACGTCCTTTTTTCTGATGGAAAATACAATTATGACAGAAAAAATCGCGCGTAGAGGTGTAATTACTCCACATTCATACGAGCCAGACATTCTTGAAAAAACAACTGTCGAACAAATCGTAAGCGATCATGGAGTTGTAGTAAATGAAGACATGGAAATTGGTGAAGTACGCAGTTGGTTGGAAAGTGAAACCGATTTGCATTCAAACTATTTTATCGTTTCAGATGCAGAGGGTGAATATAAGGGGCTGTTAAGCTCCTCAAACCTATTTAATTCGCACCATAATACGAACAACACAATAGGATCTATTGTAAAGCGAAATAATGCTTTTGTTCGACCAACAGAAACCTTAAAAAGAACAATTGAAATAATGGCAAATGAGAATGTGGATTTATTACCAGTTGTTTTAGACAATAAAATAATTGGAATACTTACTTATCACTACATTATTTCTATGTACAAAACGGGAATGGAAGAAAATGAGAAAAAACACGTTCATCTTTCTTTAAACAGACAGCGATTAAAACTTTTGGTTCGTGGACAAAAATTGGTATCATTAATAAAGAACAGAAAATAACCAAGAGAACGAAACTCGCTAAGTATATTGAAAATCATGCATTCCCAATTTCTTCCAAAATCTCATATCTATCTTTGTGTTTATGAAAATTCTGATTGTTGAAGATGAAATAGAACTATTGAATACATTAGTCGCTTCGCTTACGAAAGAACATTTTGTAATTGAAACGGCAAGCGACTTTCATTCGGCAAGCGAAAAAATTGAAGTGTATGACTATGACTGCATTTTGCTTGACATTATGTTGCCAAACGGTAGCGGACTTCAACTGTTGGAACAATTGAAGAATGCAGGAAAATCGGGAAACGTAATTATCATTTCCGCCAAAGATTCACTTGACGACAAACTGAAAGGACTTGAATTAGGTGCAGACGATTATTTGACAAAACCCTTTCACATTGCCGAACTAAACGCACGGATTAAAGCCGTTTTACGCAGACAAAAATTAGACGGAAAAAGTACGATAGAAATTGCAAATGTAGTTTTAGACTTGAAAGAACGAACATTCTTTGTAAACAAAGAAAATGTTCTACTGAACCGAAAAGAGTTTGACATTCTGAATTATTTTTTACTCAACAAAAATCGTTTGGTTACAAAAACCGCATTAGCAGAACACGTTTGGGGCGATAACATTGACCAAGCAGGCAACTACGATTTTATTTATTACCAAATAAAAAACTTGCGCAAAAAATTGAATGAGGCAAAAGCAGAAATAGAAATTGAAGCTGTTTATGGTATCGGATACAAGCTAATTGAAAAATGAACCGAACGAATGCGAGCACCAGTTGACCTTAAAAATATTAAAACGACCAAATGAAATTACTAAACAAATCACTTATATATCTTTCTGTTTCACTGCTTTTTATTATCGGAATTTGGTCGGTTGTTTTTTATTTCAATATGCTTAACGAAATCAAAGAAAGTATTGATGAAGGTTTGGACAATTACAAGCGACAAATTGTTTATCAAGTACAAAAAGACAGTACAATTTTAAACCAAAATAATTTTGATGAGGGATTTTTTTCTATTCGTGCAATCACGCAAACACAAGCTCTTTCTATAAAAGATAGTTACGTTGATACGCTTTTGTACATGCAGGATGCGGACGATGAAAGTCCTGAATTAGAGCCTGTTCGTTTGCTTACAACAGCTTTTGAAAACAATGGGAATTACTACGAATTGCAAATCATCAACTCAATGATTGAGGAGGACGATTTAGTAGAAGAATTGATTCACGATGCTATTGGGCTATACTTTGTTCTGATAATAAGCCTTGTCATTATCAATAATTTTGTGTTACAACGCTTGTGGAAACCATTTTATTTATTTCTCAATCAACTGAAAAATTACCGAATCGGAAGCAGTAAAAGTTTTCCCGAAGCAAACACAAAAACAAAAGAATTTACCGACTTACAAAATGCTGTAAACATTTTGTTGCAACACAACAATGAAACTTACGAACAACAAAAACAATTTATCGGCAACGCTTCTCACGAATTGCAAACACCTTTGGCAATCGCCATTAACAAACTGGAACTGTTAATTGAAACGGGAAATCTTCAAAACGAACAAGCCGAAGACATTGCCGAAATAATGAACATTATTGAGCGTTTAGTCCGCTTAAATAAATCGTTGCTGTTGCTTACGAAAATTGAAAACAAACAATTTTTAGAAAGCAAATTGGTTTCGTTCAACAAAGTTGTAAAACAAAACGTAAACGACTTAGAAGAAATTACTGCGTTCAAAAGCGTAAAAATTGTTGTTGAAGAAAAAGTAGAGTTGGTAATAAAAATGGATATTGTGCTTGCTAATATTGTGATTTCAAACCTACTCAGGAATGCTATTTTTCATAATGTTTCAGGTGGAATTGTAAACATCAAAATTCAAGGCAAAAAAATTCAAATAGAAAACACAGGTCTTAACATTCCTTTAAATGATCAAAAAGTATTCTCCCGTTTTTATAAATCGGATACTAATCCACAGGGAACGGGCCTTGGTTTAGCAATTGTCAAAGCTATATGTGATTTGTATGGGATTTCTATTTTATACCATTTTGAGAATAGTTTACATTGTTTTGAATTGCGTTTCAAATAATTTTTAGTTCCCAGTTCTTTCCTAAATCGCGTTGTTGTTTTGCAACGTGAAAAGATTAAAAACATGTTTTTCAGTTGTTGCTATTTTTGTTTTTACAAATAACAGCATTGCACAAACAAAACCCGACAAAGTTTCACACGCTGAGCCATTATTTTTTGATCTGGTACGCGATTTAGGTGCAAGAAGTGGTGAAAAGGAAATCAATGTTGGTGTAGATTTTGCGAATATTACAAATTACAACAAACATGCTTTTTTAGTCGAATATGAATTTGCTCCTATCAATCGTGTAGGTTTTGAAGTCGAGGCAGAATTTTCTTTTTTCAAAAGGACAAACCCTGTTTCTGATATTCCCAATCATAAATTGGAATGTTTAC
>JBFWYJ010000092.1:0-10062 GCA_050186555.1 Bacteroidia bacterium | reverse complement strand
CCTCTATCATGCCCATAAATTCAAATATTTTATCTAAATCTTCAGGGTCAAAGTTCTCAGTTTCCCCCATTGGCTCCACATAGAGCAAAAAAAGTCCTGAATTTTCAGGACTTTTTTGTTTTTATCTTCCTTAGAAAAGCAAGCTTTTCTAAGGAAGATAAAAACAAAAGAGTTTGCGAAGCAAAAACTTGTTTCTATTGTAAGGAGAGGGGGCAAAGGAATTTGTTTAAAGCCTTTTGATCGTAATACCATATAATACTATACATAAAGTAATTATTTTAAAAGAGGTTACTGCTAATGAAAGTGCATAGAACGCTTTTTTAATCTCATAAACTGTTTTGAGAAATTTGAGTTCAATTAGAGTAAAGAAAGTTGAATTTCTATGTTTCAGGAAATAGTTTACTAAAAACAGTTGTTTGCATACAAAATCAGGTTTTTCATCACAAAATAGATATTTCGAATCCTGAACAATTGTATTTTTGACGCATTGAAATACTTGGCCGGAATATTATTTATTTTTTATTCATTTCATTTTGAGAGGTTACATGCACAATCGGCATGTTTACAGGAGTCAAAGAAAACGAAATCTATCGATAGCATGATTGTGATGATTGAAAATTGTTTAAAAAACAATAAGCTAGACACTACAAATTGGATTTTGGACGCTTGTTATTTTTCCAAAGTTTTAAACCGCGCTTTTCAATTTAATAAGTCTGAAAAATATTTACTTAGTGCATTAAAGCTATCAGTTAAGAAGAATGATAGCTATTTAAAAGGTGTTGTTTATAATCATTTAGCATATGCCTACACAATACAGAGTGAAAAAGCCCTTGCGCTGAAAAGTTATTTGCGTGCAATGGGATATTATAAGCAATCAAAAAATCAAGGAGCTATAGTGGCAGTTAATGTTGATTTAGCTGAATTTAATAGAGGTATTGGGAATTACCCTGACGCAAGGAAATTTTTAATGCGAGCATTTAATCTTTATTCCCAGTTTGAATTGGATAGTTTGCCTTTGTTGATTAGGCTTCATAATAGACATTCAGCAATAGAAAATGAACATGGAAACGGGGATTCTTCAATTTATCATTCTATTAAAGCCATTAAACTATCCAGAATAATTGGTGATAAGTACGCTGAAGCGCAATCATTGAACGAGTTAGGATTTTCATACAAAAACTTAAAGCAAGTAGATACTTCTTATAATTGCTATTCTAAGGCGATAGAGTTGTGGGAAGATGTAGGTGCTCAGACTGAAGCAGTTCACGCAAAATTTAATCGTGTCAGATTATTGGCGCATAACGATGTACCTCAAATAAAAGTAATCCCTCTTTATCATAAAGTGATTGATGAAGTTAAGAATAAGAGAATTCATTATTGGCTTGACGAATTGTATTTTGAATTGGGAAATTCATATTTGTTTATTGGCGATTCAATAAATTATTTAAAGTGCAGGGTTGCTTTCTTTGAAGAAAACTCCCGCAAATCTGAATTAGAACAGAGATTAAAAATCGATGATATTAAAGAGAAGTATGAAAACGATAAAATAAGATCTGAAATTCTTCAAATGACCAGCAATCTTCACAAGGCAGAACGCATTATTACAGAAAAGAAAAAAGAGAACCTTATTATTTACATTGTATTATCACTTTTTATAACAATGGTGGTTGTTATTACTTTCCTTGCGATAAGTCTTTACAAGTCCAATAAACAATTAAATGAAAAAAATAAAGAAAAGGATATTTTAATACAGGAGATTCATCATAGGGTAAAAAACAATTTACAATTTGTTAGTTCGTTAATTAATTTGCAAATCAATTCAAGTCACTCAAACGCAGAGAAAGATTCACTGAACGATGCTTCGAGAAGAATTAAATCTATGGCGCTTGTTCATGAAATGCTTTATAATTATCAGGAAACAAACGGTATCGAGATAAGAGCATATTTAACTGAGTTGTTAAGCTCACTAAGCGAATTGGTTAATTCAAAAAAGACAAATATTAATTTTAATATAGATTGTGAGTTTTCAACTTTTAACGTAACTAGTGCAATTGCATTAGGGATGATTACTTCAGAGCTGGTCTCTAATTCTATTAAGCATGCATTTTCGAATGTTTCAAAACCTCAAATAACTCTTGAATTAAAAAAGAAAGAAAGTGGTTTTACTTTGTCTGTAAAAGATAATGGAATAGGAATAAAGGATATAAACAATAGAAATTCCGATACAATGGGATTGAGGCTGATAGACATTTTTTCAAGACAGATTAAAGGAAGCTATGAATTTAGAAATGAAAATGGTTTGGTGTTTGAGCTTGTTTTCAATTATAAGTAAAGAATGGACAAATTTAAAATATTAATTGTCGAAGATGAGGTTTTGATTGCTGAAGACTTAAAAGATACTTTAAGAAGTTTTGGCGTCAAGCAAATAGAATTAGCACATTCTTCTGATGAGGCAAAAGTTAAACTATCATCATTTAAACCGGATTTAATATTACTGGATATTAGAATGGATACTGAGTTTGATGGATTAAATTTTGCGGCTTTCGTAAACAGTGAATCAAAAATACCTTTCATATATGTAACAGCTCATTCAAATGTTGCCATGATTAAGGAAATTCTTAAATCGGTTCCTGCAGGTTATATTACTAAACCAGTTAAAAAAGCAGATTTGTTTGCTGCTATTAGTTTAGTAGCAGAGAAAAAAAATATTGAAAGGCCAAAGGAGCTGCTTGTCAAAGACGGTCATAATACTGTTGTTATTCCTTTTGATGATATTTCATTTGCGGAAAGTGATGGTAATTATGTTACCATTTACTACAGTAATAGAAAGTTGATATCCAGACAGAACATGGAAAGTCTGTTGAGTGAACTGGACAGTAAACAATTTATGCGAGTTCACAGATCATATATTGTTAACCTTGCCAGAATAACAAAATATTCAAAGAAAGAAGTTGAAATCGAAGGTATGATAATCCCAATTTCCAGAATGCTGAGAGATATAGTTGAGAAAGTATTGACAGAAAGGGCATTTTAAGACTTTAGTCGTTTAAATACATAATTCTGCATTTCACACCATTTATTTCACTAGTTCACACCGTTCCGTAATTTCGACCTGTAATTAAAAAAGTAATTAAAATGAGAAAAAATCTATCCTTATCATTTAAAAAAATTACCCTTGCCTTAGGGGTTACGCTGTTAACGGCGGGTTTGAATACTACAAAGGCACAAACAGGCGCTGCTTTAAGTTTTGACGGCGTTAACGATTTTGTTGATTGTGGTATTGCAGTAACAAATACCTTAAAGGGGAAAGACAAGTTTACTGTTGAAGCTTGGATTTATCCTACACAAAACGCAGTAGGAAAATCTGTAATTGGTAATCATCAAGCTAATACGCAGTTTAATATTCAACAAACTACAACAAATCAATTCAATTTTTTTATCGGTTTTGGAGCATATGGTGTAATGACAGCTCCAAACACGGTAACATTAAATACATGGCACCACGTTGCGGGTGTATTTGATGATAATGTTTTAAAAATATATTTAAACGGAGTCCTAGCAAATACAACAGCAGTGTCGCCCGCCTATGTTTTAGATGTGAATTGCGCTATTAATCTATTTTTAGGGAAAAGTGGGTTTGGGGGTGAGGAATTTATGGGTAATTTAGATGAAGTTCGTATTTGGGACACAGCACGTACTTCATGCCAGATTAATACATTTATGAACTGTGAGATACCTTCAAATGCCCCTAATTTATTAGTAAACTACCACTTCAATCAAGGTGTGGCTGCGGCTAATAATGCAACTGTAAATATTTTGAATGATGCAACAAGCAATGCAACTAATGGTACATTGACGAATTTAGCATTGAACGGTGCAATAAGTAACTGGGTTACGCCTGGCGGAGTTGTATCTGGTTTTACAACAACTTTGGCGCCGCCTAATGTGACAGTCACTGCAAACCCTGCACTTTCAACATGTCAGAATAACACAATTATGTTGACCGGTTCAGGTGCCAGTACTTATACCTGGAGTGGTGGTGTAACCAATGCGGTTGCATTTACTGCTACAGCATCAACTGTTTATACGCTTAATTTTACCGCTCCAACCGGATGTACAAATACAGCAGTAGCTAGCGTTACAACTAACAATTGCCCTGGTGAAGCATTGAGTTTTGATGGTACTGATTACGTAGAAAAGACTTCTGCAACCGGCCTTCCACAAGGTAATACGCCTAGAACAATGGAAGCGTGGGTTAACACTTCTTATTTAGCAAGTAGTCAAGTTGTTTTGAACTGGGGTAATATTACTAATAACCAACGATCAGGAATCATTATAGAAGGTGGAACCGGGAAATTATATTTTGTGGGTGAAAACAACGATTTATCCGGTGGCCCAAATGTAGCTGATGGAAGTTGGCATCATGTTGCTGTTGTATATTCTGGCGGTAATACCGGCACATTAACATTGTATGTTGATGGTAATGATGTTGTAAGTGCTGTTAAAAATTTAGCTACAAATGGTACTACCTTGAGAATTGGAATGCGTGCTGTGCCGCAAACTGGTGAATATTTTAGAGGTAGATTGGATGAAGTAAGAATTTGGAATGTTGCACGCACAAAATGTGAATTAAATACATTTAAAAATTGTGAAATTCCTTCAACTTCAACAGGACTGGTAGCAAACTACCATTTTAACCATGGTGTTGCATTCGCTGCTAATGCTACTGTTACAACATTAACAGATGATTCTGGAAGTGGAAATAACGGAACATTAAATACGTTTGCATTAACTGCCGGAAATGTAAATTCAAATTGGGTAGCTCCTGGTGCTGTGTCTGCTGGTTATACTACAGCGATTGCTGCTCCCGGATATACAAATACAGCATTAACAATATGCTCTGGCGGAACAGTTGTTTTAGGTAGTACAAACGCTACTTCATACACATGGACTCCTTCAATAACTGATAATGTTCCGTTTACTCCAACAGCAAGTACTACATATAATTATGCTGGTACCAATTCTGTTACAAGTTGTTCAAATACAGCTACGATTGGTGTTACTGTTAATCCTAGCCCAACTGTTATGGCAGTTACTAACACATCTATTTTATGTGTTGGTCAAACAGCTTCAATCACAGCTAGCGGTGCAACTACTTATACTTGGAATACCAGCTCTAATAATACTGTTATTGCCGTTAGTCCAACTACAACAACATCTTATACTGTAACAGGTACTGATGGAAATGGCTGTGAAAATACTGCAGTTGTTACTCAATCTGTTTCAAGTTGTACGGGATTAGCTGAAGTAAACGGACAATTAAACAATGTTTTAGTTTATCCTAATCCATTTAAAGATACTTTCACAATTGAATCTTCTAATATTAATTCAACTGTGTATGTATATAACATGTTGGGTGCTTTAGTACAAGAAGTGAAAATGGAAAGCAATAAAGTAACAATTAATCTACATGCTTTGAATAATGGCATCTATTTCGTAAAAATCGGAACTGATATTATTAAAGTAATTAAGGAATAATTTCTCTTGTTTGATAAAAAAAAGCCCTCACAAAAACTGTGAGGGCTTTTTTTATTCAATACTCCATCTCAATCCCAAAAAAACTAATATAATTGCCCACTTTAGAGAGGAAGGAAGTTGGCCGAAAGACATAATCCAATAGTCACCACAAAAGAAAGTAAAATCCCTAAACAGTGTTTGGGGATTTTTTAAGTGGCTAGTATCTACTGTTTAATTATCTTATAAAAGATTTTTTCTTGATTGTTTGAAATTGACAAGTAATAAATTCCATTTGAGAATTTTGTAATGTCAATTTTTGTTTGTCCTTTATAGAAATGTTCATTAAAGACTTTCTGACCTAATTGATTAGTAATAGTTGCATTCGCATTATTAGATAATTCAATTATGATAATTCCATTTGTAGGATTTGGACCAATAGTTATAACATTAACATGCGATAAATCATTTTTATTTAATCCGGTACAAATTACCACAGCAACATTGCTTGTGGCAGTATTTGCACCAAAACAACCTACGGCACTTGTTCCAACAACTGTGTAGCTAGTATTTATTGAAGGACTCACAATGGCTGTTCCTCCTTCAATGGTGTATGTGTTTGCACCACTTGGAATAATTGTAAAAGAATCACCACTACATATAGTGCCACTATTTACGCCTATTGTTGGAGTAGTATTTACCATTATATTACAGATTGCTGTATTTGAACTAACGCATCCTGCTGTACTTGTGCCAATAATAGAATAACTTGAATTAGAGCTTGGTGTTACAATTGAATTGCCTCCTTGGATTGTATAAGTATCTGCTCCGTTTGGTGTAATCGTGAATGAATTTCCATTACAGATTGAACCACTATTCACAGCAATTGTCGGCAAGGCATATACTAATATATTACAAGAGGCAATATTTGCACTTACGCAACCAGAAGTGCCAGTACCAACAACAGTATAAGTAGAATTTGTTGATGGACTAACTACAGAAAAGCCCCCTTCTATTGTATACGATACCGCTCCGCTTGCTGTAATAGTAAAGGAGTTCCCGTTACAAATTGAGCCACTATTAACTGCAACTGTTGGAGAGGTTAAAATTGTTGTCACTTCAGTAGTATTAGTTTCAATACAGCCACCATTATTTACTGTTATTGTATAAACACCAATATTTAAAGAACTAGCACTCGTAATAATTGGATTTTGCAAGTTTGATGTAAATGAATTTGGCCCATTCCAAAAATACAATGGAGTATTTGTAGTGCTAATACTTGTAGAAAAATTGATTGATGAACCTGAACATACTGTACTGTTAACTGTTGCAGAAGGATTAATAGAAACGCAATCTCCAAATTTTACTAGAAAGGCATCGTAATTACCTGCATTAAATGATTGATGGGAACCGATTGATGCAATGGCAGTACTAGTGCTTGAAGATGTTTGGCCAGCTATATAAATGTTATTAAAAGCATCTGTACTACAAGAGTATGCACCATCGTCACCAGTATCGCCATAATACGTTCCAGATTGTCTAACGCCTAAACTATCAAATTTTACTACAAACGCATCTTGACCACCACCAATTAAAGATTGATGAGAACCAGGAGTTGCTATTACACTTCCATTTGATGAATTAGTCCATCCCGTAAGATATACATTATCATTACTATCGGTAGTGCAGAATAAACCTTGATCATCACCTGAACCACCATAATATGTTCCCCAGAGCCGTGTACCGATACTATTAAATTTGACCAAATAAGCATCATATAAACCACCTCCATTTAAAAATTGATGAGATCCATTGGTTGCTATAAATGTGTTTGATTCTGTTCTACCTGAAATATAGATATTTCCTTGCCCGTCAGTTTTACAGGATTTACAGTTATCATGAAGGCCACCTCCATAATAAGTTCCCCATAAACGAGTCCCGGAGCTATTGAATTTCGCTAAAAACGCATCATCTGCCCCTCCTCCATAGACTGTTTGATGTCCGTTGGCAGTTGCTATCGAGATACTATTACTTGAACTTGTGAGACCACAGAAATATACATTTCCTACATTATCAAATGAAATAGATTTTCCTGTTTCTTTGTCATTTCCTCCATAATATGTACCCCATTGCCTTATACCCGCACCATTGAATTTTATCAAAAAGGCATCTGTGGGCCCACTTAAAGAAGGTTGATGTGACCCAAAGGTTGCTATTGCGTTACCTGACATCGTCCAACCTGTTAAATAAATGTTACCTGACGGATCACAACTACAACCATGTCCTTCGTCTCCATTATTACCACCATAGTATGTGCCCCATTGTCTAACTCCATTAGGATTGAATTTTACTAAAAACCCATCCCATGTGCCTCCAAATGAAAATTGATGTGACCCAATTGTTGAAATACCTGTATTTGAATTTGAAATACCTGTTGTATAATTGTTTCCACCGTTGTCCGTTGCACAAGCATAACCGTAGTCGTTTCCAGAACCTCCATAATAGGAGGCCCACAGTCTAAAACCTGCACTATTAAATTTCGCAATAAACGCATCGTATGATCCTCCATTGGTAGATTGATGCGATCCTGTAGTCGCAATAAGCGTTCCCGTGGTTGTACCGGTTCGTCCAACCAAATAAATATTGTTTAGAATGTCTATTGTACTTGCAAATCCTGTTTCGTATTGTGTGCCTCCATAATAAGTTCCCCAAATTCGAGTGACGGGGTCTATAATCAGCTTTTCGTTTGGATTGTAGTTTTCTATTTCAAAGCTCAAAATATTATTAATTATTTCCCACTTTGCTTTAAGTTGTTTCCCATTTTGGTAGACAAGTGGTGCGCCTTCTTGTATTTTACCTAAGGGTGTAGAAAATAATATTGAACCATCATTGTTTTTGCTTATGCTTGCTCCCTTAACTTCAATTTGAATTTGTTTGTAATCAGAAAATGCTGCTACTATATAATCATGTTTTAATTCACCGTTTTTTTCGTAATAATGTAAATCAATACCTCTGTATAAATTATGTAATGTTATACCTGAGTAACTTTTAACTTCTAAAGCCCCATCAGGACAAGATTCTAGATAATAATTATTGTAACCCGGCAAAGTGTTGTCTGTGCTTTTTGTAAAGTTTTTGTTGGCATTTAACCAATTTAAATCAATACGGTATATGGATTGTTGGTCAATTTCTTTACGTTTTTCTTTTGAAAATTCATCTTCAACTTCTTTGTAACTGTCTGTTCTATATAACTGATAACTTACACCACTGTTTTTTATATGTATGGCCAAATCACCAGCCATTACACCAAATAAAACATCAGGGCGAGGTTTGTAATTTTGGTCATATACTTGTCCTTTGTTTTCTGTAAAAGCAATTATTGATTTTTTTGGTTCATTGGCAACCATAGAAGATACTGGCTCTTTATTTGCCTGTAATAAGCTTATGCAGAGTAAACCACAAACAGTAACTAGATTTTTTATCATGGACGGATATTATTTCATTAGTAACTAAAGTTAATGAAATTTCAAATATCATAAAATGGCATAAAAAACATTGAAACTTCACTCCAAACTCCATCTCAATCCCAAAAAACCTCTGATTCCTTGATTTGGTCCATAAACGTAAGCAGCATCAAAAGTAAGGCCGTATGGGTTTTCTGTGGTTACAGCTGCGTTTCCGTTTGCATCAAATTGTACGTTTTTATCAAATGGGTCATGGGCTCTTGCAATAATAAACGGATTGTTTTTGTTTGGTGTCCAGTTTAATAAATTTTTAACGCCTCCAAACACTTCAATGTTGTGTTTGAATTTTTTTGTGATCTGAATGTTTTGTATACTCCATGTTTCCGAATATTCAGAACGCGGATCCAATGCATTTAAAATTGGTAATCTCATTGGTCCGTAAACTTTGCCATTGTAGTCAATAGCTAAACCAATTTTTCTTATCTCATAAGTAATATTCCAGTTGCCGGTAAATTTTTCCGTCAACATCTGTGAAATCTTTTGGCCATTTTCTACACTATATACGTCCATATAGGTGCCGCCAAGAATTAATTTAAATCCATTATTAAAACTAATATCCGCATTTAAAGAAACGCCTTGCGAAACGGCATGGTCTTTTAAATTGGCATAAATGATTTTATTTGGGTCGCTGGTATAGTCCGGAATTATCTTATTATTGAAATAAGTATAGAACACGCTTCCGTCCAGACCTAAAAAATTACCTTTTTTGCTAATAAATTTTTTGATGTAGTTTACATTAATATTGTATGATGTTTCCGGATTTAGCTTTTCAGCAAACTCTACTTTTCTAGCCCCTGTTAATGCAGCATGATCTTCCGTAAAAACATTAGCCACTCTGTAACCATTACCGGCGCTGATTCTTAAAATGCTTAGTTTATTATCGCTATTCCATTTATAGTTTATGCGTGGAGAAAAAATTGAACCGTGAATACTGTTGTAATCTCCTCGAAGGCCAATCAACAATTTGTTATTATCATTTATCGACCATTGGTCTTGAAGAAAAACACCCGGGAGATAGCTAATG
>JBFWYJ010000091.1:0-10112 GCA_050186555.1 Bacteroidia bacterium | reverse complement strand
AGCAATAGCATATTTTAATCGCATAGGGGTTTGATATTTCGCCATCAAATAAACAACTTCACGTTTGGAGGCCTGTAATTTTTCTTAATGAATTGTAAACGGTACCGGTTTACTTTCATAGGCAGCTCTTCTCATTTGTGCGATGTACCAGTCTGTTTGCAATAAACTTAGGTTAACAACTCGCACGTCTGTTCTAATACCTTCCACTTCTTGCGCATACCAAAGTGGGAATGTGTCATTGTCACCATTCGTGAATATTATGGCATTTGGCGCACAAGACTGTAAATAGTTAATAGCACAATCTCTGGACAACGTTCTGAGTGAACGATCATGATCGTCCCATCCTTCTTTTGCCATAATTCCCGGCACTATCATGCTTAATGCGGTGGCTCCTATAGCAATAGTAGTCCCATTCATTTTCTTTACCAATTGTTCGAATATGGCAAGAACACCAAAACCAATCCAAATGGCAAAGGCATAGAAACTACCTGCGTATGCGTAGTCACGCTCCCTGGGTTGATATGGAGTTTGATTTAAGTAGATGACAATTGCCAATCCTGTTAGTAAGAAGAAAGCAAGTACAATCCAAGCCTCTTGTCCATTCCTTCTGAAATGGAATATTCCACCTAATAAGCCCAGAATTAAAGGCAATGCATAAAAATGATTTGTAGCCTTATTGTTTTTATCTCTATTAATAACCTGTGTAGTGTCTGAATCTAGCCTGGCATTATCAAAAGCTGTTATACCTGTTACCCAGTTACCTTCCATAGAATTACTCAACAATCCTTGCTGGTCATTTTGTCTTCCAACAAAGTTCCAGAAGAAATAACGCCAGTACATGTAATTCATTTGATATCTGAAGAAATAGGTTAGGTTAGCCCAGAAAGTAGGCACTTCAACTGTTTCCGGTTCTCCGGTTCTAGGATTTTCTATTAATTTATTTTTATGGTTTTTTGCAACATTCCCCCAGTATTTATAAGCAGACTCATGATGGCCTTGCCCACTCCACATCCTAGGAAATGGTGTGCAAAAATCTTTTTGATATTTTGGGATTGAATTTTTTCTATCATCAACAATAATATATTTTTTATTGTCTTTGTTTTTGTCTCTTGCATAAATTGGGTCGGCACTTCCAAATTCAGAAGTAGGTAAAGTTGGAGCATTGTAATACTGCCCATAAAGAATTGGCCAATCTCCATATTGCTCTCTTAATAAATAAGACAACATATTTGGAGCATTCTCAGGGTCATTTTCATCCATTGGAGGATTTGCCTGCGATCTAATCACCAAGACAAAGAATGATGAGTAACCTATTAACAATGTTGCAAGACTCAAGAAAATGGTATTGAGTGTAATTGTTTTCGATTTATAATATTTTATTGCGTACCAAATCCCACCTAATACTACTAAACGCATAAACATACCGCTGCCACTTTGGGCAGATACAATGGCAAAAATGGAATAAACAATAAATGAATAGGTACCAATTTTGAACGCCTTTTCACTTTTATTTACAGTGTAAACTATATAAGCACTAAGCGAACTAAGTAGTAAAATAAAGTAAATTAATGTACCGGTGTTAAAAGGAAGATTTACTTTGTTTGTGAAAAAGACTTCGTAATCACTAACAAATTTTACAATTTTTGGAATTATCATGTTTTGAACCGCGCCCAAAACAAGCACTGATGAAATACCGGCAAGGAAGAAACCTTTCCAGGTAAATTTGTATTTTTTGAAATAAATAACATAACCGATTGCAGGAATAACCAAGAGATTTAATAAGTGGACACCAATTGATATTCCAACCATAAATGCAATAAAAACTATCCATCTTAGTGCGCCAACAGGATTTGAACTGTCTTCCTCATCCCATTTTAAGATAGCCCAAAAAACTAAGGCTGTAAAAAACGACGACATCGCATAAACCTCACCTTCTACTGCACTAAACCAAAATGAATCTGTAAATGTGTACGCAAGTCCCCCAACTATTCCGGCTCCTAAAACCGCAATTTTTTGTGCGGGATTTAAATCATCTCCATTTTTACCATATAAACGTAAACCAAAACGGGTGATAGTCCAGAATAAAAATAAAATGGTGAAAGAGCTGGCTAACGCGCTCATCACATTTATCATCATCGCTGCAACTGCCGGATTTCCTCCGCCCATTAGCGCAAAGAACCTTCCTAAAAGCAAGAAAAATGGCGCTCCAGGTGGGTGACCAACTTCCAATTTATAAGAACAGGCAATGTATTCTCCGCAATCCCAAAAGCTGGCGGTAGGTTCAATTGTGCTACAGTAGGTGTAAGTAGCAATTGCCCAAATCAACCATGCAATAAGATTGTTTAGTTTTTTGAATGATAATGACATCTTTATTTGATTTACGTAAAGTGCGAATATACTATTTATCTGACTTTTTAAGGAATCGAATTTTTTAGAATTTTATTGCCTAATTATGAAAAATTAGTACTTTTGCGTTGCTCTTAACATAAGTGCATTTTGCCCGATCGTCTAATGGCAGGACTTCAGTTTTTGGTTCTGACTATGTTGGTTCGAATCCAGCTCGGGCAACAGACCCCGGTAATCCGGGGTTTTTTGTTTTTAACGGATTAATGATAGAGTTCTCGTCGATAATTGAAAAGTACGGAAGAAAAGGTGAAAAAACCGGCTGGACCTACATTTATGTACCGGTTGATATCACTGAAAAATTAAATGGTAAGTCAAAGAAAGCCTTTAGAGTGAAAGGATGGATAGATAAAACCCGAATTGAACAAATAGCATTAATCCCTATTGGACGCGGAGAGTACATATTAACTCTAAACCTTGAGATTAGAAAAAAATTAAAGAAAGTTGTAGGAGAGAAAGTGATATGCAAGTTAGAAAAGGATGAGAGTGATAAAATAATAGACGATGATTTTTTGGAATGTTTAAAAGACGATAAAGGGGCCTCAAGTTTTTTTTCAACTCTAACCAAATCTCATCAAAATTATTTTTCAAATTGGATTAGTTCAGCTAAAACAGAGAATACGAAAGCAAAAAGGATTGCTGAATCAATAGAAGGACTGGGAATGGGTTTGAATTATGGCGAAATGATAAGGCACTTTAAAAGCAAAAAATAAATTATTTTACCAATAGTTTTCTCTTTACCAAGTATGCATATAGTATTTTTTCGAAACCTTGGTTTATATCAGCTTCAATAAAATCAATTCCAAACTGCCCACACTTACTAATTAATTGTTGCTGGTAATATGAGACGGATTGCTTGTATTGGTTTTTAATTTGGTTAGGATTTAATTTGATTTCTTCGCCAGTTTCCATATCTATAAAATGATATGGTCTGTTTTCGAATTCTAAATCTAGTTCGGCTGATTTATCGATAACATAAAATAGGATAACCTCATGCTTTTTGTGTTTTAAGTGCTGCAGTGAGCTAAATAGATTTTCTAAATCACTGGATTTATCAAACATATCACTGAATATTATTATAAGTGAACGTTTTGGAATAATTTCGGCTATTTCGTGAATAGTATCCGATGTAGATGTGCTAAGGTTTAGGGCCGACTCATCAAGTAAATCCTCAAGTTTTTGAAAAATAATTTTTTTATGAATGAGACTCCCCTTGGGTGGCAAATGATATTTAATCTTATCATCAAAAACTGTAATTCCGAAGGCATCCCGCTGTTGTTTCAATAATTCAATTAATGCAGCAGCAGCATGAATGCTGAAATGTAACTTATTCTGCGGGGCATCTTTTGGGAATTGCATGCTTGATGATGCATCAATAATTATTTGACATCTTAAATTGGTTTCCTCCTCATATCGTTTGATAAACAACTTATCGCTTCTAGCAAACAATTTCCAATCAATATGTTTAGTACTTTCGCCTTTGTTGTAAAGCTTGTGTTCAGAAAATTCAACGGAAAACCCATGAAAAGGACTTTTATGCAGGCCTGTAATGAAGCCTTCAACTACTTTTTTCGCTATTAATTCCAGTTTGCGAAAAGGTTCAATTAGTTTCAGATTAATCGGCATTCACTTGTTAATTACTTTATTTTCAGTCATCAAGATACGGTTATTTATTTGTTAATTTTGCTTAAATTGTAGTAAATTTTACTATTTTTGGTAACCAGTAGTTTACCGAAAGGTGGCTCTATAATAAAGTAATTAAATTTCATATCTATATGCGGTATTTATACCTGTTTATTTCAGTCTTTTTTAGTTTAGTTTCCAGTGCCCAAATTGATACAAGCTTTTGGTTTGTTGCTCCGGAAGTGCCACCTGCTTTAACTAATAACCCCGTTGAACTTAGAATATGTTCATATACTCAACCAACTACTGTTAGGGTTCGACAGCCGGCCAATGCAGGGGGCGTTAATTTGACTTTTACGCTTGCCGCTAATACTTGTACAACAGTAAACATGACTGCATCTATAACCGCAATCATCAATACTCCTGCTAACACAATCACTGACAAGGGCTTGTATATAAGTTCAACAGAAAATGTTTCGGCCTATTATGTTGTTGGTTCAGGTAACAATAAAGAAATGGCCAGTTTAAAAGGTTCTCGTGCTGTGGGGTACGACTTTTTTACGCCATTCCCAACTGATTTACCAACCTTAGTGACCGGTCCGATAGTTGGCGATGTCGCTTTTGATATTGTTGCTACAGAGTCAGGAATAACCACGGTTTTAATAACACCAAAAGCAAATTGTATTGGAAGAGCCAAGAACGTCACATTTGCCATAAATCTAAATCAGGGTGAAACATTTTCAATGAAGGATTTAGGCACTGTCAGTCCTACCGAAATGGCAGGTTCCATTGTAAGCGCAGATAAAAAGATTGCCGTAACTATTAGCGGAGCTGTTGGAAACAGTACAGTTTGTCCAAGTTTCTACACGGATCAAATCACAAATACCAGTAACTTGGGAACGGAGTTCGTAGTTCATAATACAGGGTCTTCACCTGATAAAGCTTATATTCTGTCGCCCGTAAATGGCTGTAGCCTTACTGTGACCACTAGCACCGGTACTGCTTTTTGGTTGATTAATTCGGGCGAAACATTTACCTTGAGTAACAGTGGAGCAGATTTTTCTCATATTAAGACTGATAAACCTGTTTATGTATTGCAAACTGCTGGATTCGGCTGTAACATGAGCGCTGCACAAGTGGCTCCGGCATATTGTGCCGGTTCATATACCACCTCATTTACAAGAGTCTCTACCGACTCAATGTTTGTTAATATTTTTACTAGAGCAGGATTTCAAAACACATTTACCCTAACTGTAAACAGCGTGCCTGTACCTGTACTAGCTTCAAGTTTTACAGTTGTGCCCGGGAGCTCAAATAATTTAGTTGGTGCCAGATTGTTTTTTACAAACGCGCAGATACCAGTAAATGCTCATTGTAAATTGGAAAACGCCAATGATATTTTTGGCTGTATCGTTAATAATGGAAGTACACTTGGCGGAGCGGCTTCTGCTTTTGTAACGGAATTTGGACAAACTTCTTTTGTAAAAGCTAATGTAGTGCCTAATGCAACAATTTGTGCCAATACAACCTTCACATTGAATGGTGTAATTGGTGGTGGGCCAATCGCAGGAAACTGGAGTACAAATGGATTTGGAAGTTTTTCTGGAGGGCCATCACAATTGACTAATAACGTATACACGCCTAGTCAATTAGATACCGTGAATAAGCCTATTAAAATAGTATTATCATCTACTGGTATTTGTCCGAATCTTTCTGATACATTGAAGCTAACAGTATTGCAACAACCTATTGTGAATGCAGGGGTTAACCAATTAAAGTGTACCAATAACGCAACGATAAATTTAAACGGAACAGTAATTGGAGCTTCTAGTCAAGGCACCTGGAGTGCGGTTGCACCTGCATCCGGAACATTCGTAAGCACAACTACATTGAATACAACTTATTATCCGTCAAGTTTGGATACTAGTCAAACACAAATTAAAATTGTTCTTACCAGCATAAATAATGGAATCTGCAATGCAGAAACAGACACAATAAGTATTAATTTTCAAAAAGCTCCAATTGTTAGAGCGTCGTCAACCCCAACATTAATAAGGTGTAGTAACAACTCAACAGTCAATTTATCCGGTTATATAAGTAATATCGTTTCCGGTATATGGTCATCGAGCGGCTCAGGTGTATTTGTTCCAAATAACATCTCCTTAACAAATAATTATTTACCAAGTTTGAATGATTTAAATAATGGCTCTGTTTGGCTAAAATTAACAACGCCGCCAAGCGCTTTGTGTAATGATGTTTCAGACAGTGTATTGGTTGTTTTTACAGATCCGTCTTCAATTAGCGCAGGAATTGATTTGAACAGTTGCAAGAATAATCCAATCATTGGCCTAAATGCAATAATTACAGGAACATCTTCAAGTACTGCTGTTTGGTCTGGTGGCACTGGAACGTTTGTCCCTAACAACGCAGCTTTAAATGCAACATACGTTGCAACCCCTGCAGAAACCTCTGCAGGATTTGTACTACTAACTGTAACTACAACAAGTAATGGTATTTGTAACGGGTCGACTGACCAAATTAGAATTGATTTCAGAGACAAACCTACTGCAAACTTCGCTGCAACAACTGTTTGCTTAAACCAAGCAACCCAATACACTGATAACTCTGTTAACACTTCAGGTTTAGGTGCTTTAAACAGTTGGAAATGGTATTTTGGCAATGGAGATTCGTCTATTACCGTTAATCCGGCAATCACTTTCACAGCAGCAGGAGATTACACCACTCAACTAATTGTTGGTAATACATTTAACTGTTTTGATTCAATTTCAAGGGTTGTAACTGTTTATCCATTACCAATTGTGAATTTTGGAAAGTCTAGATCTTGTACCGGCTCGTCACAATTAATTTGTTTCTCAGACAGTACAACAATTGATGCACCATCATCAATTCCGTCAACCGGATATTATTGGGATTTTGGAGGAAACGGATTTAGCATAAGCAAAGATACCTGTTTTGTTTTCCCAACTGAAGGGAAGTATTCTATTACCCATCAGGTAACCTCAAACAACGGGTGTGTGGCTACGCAAATTCAAACACTAAACATTACGCCAAAACCAAAAGCCAAATTTTTATTTATTAATTCTTCCACTCAATCCTTAGGCTCTAATATAGAGTTTGTTGATTCTTCAAAGAACTCTGTTGGATGGATTTGGGATTTTGGTAATGGAGGAACAAGTATTTTGCAGAACCCAACCGCATTTTATGGAAGTAATGGTAATTACACCGTTACTCAAACTGTATCAGATCAATTTGGCTGTACAGATACTTACACTGCTGTTGTTCGTGTTTTGAATATTGTTAATGAGATTACTGAATTAATACCAAATATCATTACACCAAACAATGATGGAAAAAATGATTTTTGGCGTTTGGATTTTATTGACGTTTACTATCCTAATGCAGAAATCGAAATATTTAATAGGTGGGGAGAATCTATTTTTAAATCCGTTGGTTACTCAAACGCATGGGATGGAACATACAAAGGTGATCCGTTACCTGTCGGGGCATACTATTATATCATTGACTTAAAAGATCAAAGTAAGCCTGAGATAATAAAAGGTAACATTACATTATTGAAATAAACAGATAAGAATTTATGCTAGTAAAGAATAAAATAGTTGTTTTCATAGTTGTTAGTTGCTTACTAATGGCTGCTCCTAAATCTCTTCAAGCGCAACAACAAACGCAATACACTAGTTTTTTAATGAATCAATATGCCTACAACCCAGCGTATGCGGGTACAATTTTAGGCATGCAGTTTAATGCGGCCTATCGTAGACAATGGGTTGGTTTTGATGGTGCGCCTACAATTATGATGGGCTCAGGATATGGAACACTCAAGAAGAAGCCGCAAATGGCAGTTGGAGGAATGATAGTTAATGATCAATTGGGCTTACTAAATAGAACATCTATTTATGGTTCTTATAGTTATCATTTAAAGCTTAACAATAAATGGCGTGTCGGATTAGGATTGTCTTTAGGATATGTTCAATACAACGTTAAAATATATAACGCTAATCCTTATGATCAAGATGATGTTTTCTTAACCTCAAGTATTCTAAATGCTAATGCCTTTGATGCTAATTCAGGATTTTTACTTTATAGTGATAAATTCTTTTTTGGATTTAGCGGACAACAATTACCTAAGGGCAAAATTAATTGGACTAATACTCAAGGAAAGTTAACACCGCATTTTTATTTATACTCCGGTTACAACTTTACTCTAGACAAGAAGAAGAAAGAATATGAATTGCAACCTTCTGTGCTATTTAGATTCAATTCTCCCGCACCATTTGAGGTTGAGTACAATGTGAAAGGGATGTACAAAAAAATTGTTTGGCTTGGCTTAACGTTCCGACATGCAAAGACAAATACCAATCTAGGAAAGAAGTGGCAAAATAATTCTTTCTGCGGTACAGTTGGTGTAACAATTCATAAGGATTTTAACTTGGCATATAGTTATGATTTTGGATTGTCAAATATTAGAAATTACAATAGCGGTTCACATGAGTTTTTGGTAACCTATACTTTATTTAGCAAACGAGGAATTAATAAAGATAAAGTTCAAAGTGCTGATGAGTTAGAACTTAATACTATTGACAATAGTATGAAAACGAATATTAAAAACACAAAGAAGAAATAAATGAAGAATAGAATAGTTATTATATTTTCTCTTTTTCTGTTTGGGTTATTTGTAAATAATGCAAAGGCGCAAATTGACACATCATTTTGGTTTGCCGCTCCATGGGTTACGCCCGATCACGCTTTTCGCGACCCTGTTAAAATGCACATTGCAACATTTGCAGCCCCTTCAACTACTGTCAGACTAAGACAGCCTGCAGCAATTGCACCAAATCAATATGATACTACAATTATTATTGGTCCGAATTCAAGTTTTGATTATACTTTTTGGCGTGATGCTCTAGCTACAACAACAAACAGAGCTTTTGATTCTTTGGAAGTTCGCCCAGCAGATCAAGTGGTTCCTTATGGTATATATATATCATCAACAGATAATATATCTGTTGTTTATGATGTTGTTTCCAGAGGTACTTCCCAAACTAATTTTACTGCTAACCCATTAAATCCTGAAACATTCTCTCTCAAAGGTCAAAATGGTTTAGGAATGGAGTTTGTTTGCCCATTTCAAACTAGATGGTGGAATCAAAATAAAGGGAATTTAGCCAATACACCTCCGGGAGTTAATCAACCTGTCCAACAAATAAATATTGTTGCATCGCAGCCAAATACTGTTGTTTGGATTAAACCTGCTTGCCCGATTGTTGGCCATCCAGCAAACATCACATACAGTATAATGCTTGTCAATGCAGGTGATGCTTACACATGTGAAAATTTAGTTCAAAATACAAATGTGGCTGGAAATAATTTATCAGGAACCGTTTTGTATTCTGATAAACCAATCGCTGTAACCGTTGCTGATGATTCGGTAAGAAACCCAAGTGGCGGTTGTCATGATTTGATTGGCGATCAGATTGTACCTGTTGACATTGTTGGAACAAATTACATTGTAAACAAGGGAGCAATGAATGCAGGCGCGCTTGAAGGAGCATATGTTGTTGGTACTGAAAACTTCACTCAAATCACTATTACTGATGTAGCTGTTACAAATACTATTATTAATAAAGGGGAAACTTTCTTTTATAATATAACGCAGCCATTAACCTATATTCAAGCGGATAAGAATGTTTATTTATGGCAAGCGGATGGTATTGGATGCGAATCCGGCGCTGCGTTATTACCGCCATTGAACTGTGCTGGTTCAAACCTGGTAGCTTTTTCTCGTAATACAAATCAAAACTTTAACTTAAATATTTTATGTGAGAATGGAGTGCAGAGCACCTTTACCATAAACGGCTCAACGGCATTGATACCACCCGGAGCATTTACAGTAGTACCCGGTACAGCAGGTCAGTATGTGGGAGCTCAGATACCATTTTCAACGGCGCAAATTCCCATAGGTTCATATACAGTTGGCAACAGTGCGGGCGTATTTGCACTTGGAATATTTGATGGAGGTCCGGGTACAGGAGGCTTGTTCCATTACA